>JBEDKQ010000106.1:0-11334 GCA_041172085.1 Pseudomonadota bacterium
TGCAGCCTATCGCTGCAAAGACGCCAAAGAAACCGTCGAGTGGTACGCCAAAAACTTGAACATGGATTTTGTGCTGGCCATTGCCGAAGACTTGGTGCCTTCCACCAAGGCACCCGACCCTTACATGCACATCTTTTTAGATGCAGGTGGCGGTAACGTGCTGGCCTTCTTCGAATTGCCCAACTCCCCCGAAATGGGCCGCGACGAAAATACCCCCGCATGGGTGCAGCACATGGCCTTTGAAGTGGACAGCATGGAAACTCTGCTGGCCGCCAAAGCCAAGCTAGAAGCCAATGGCGTTGAAGTGCTGGGCCCTACCAACCACACCATTTTCAAAAGCATTTATTTCTTTGATCCCAACGGTCACCGCGGCCACCAACACCGGTACTCCCGAGATGTACAAAACCTTGGACGAAGTGAAGTGGGACATGCTGAACGAGTGGAGCAAAACCAAACGCGCGCCCAAGCATGCGGCTTGGATGCATGAACCGGGTTGACACTTCTAAGCATGAAACCTCTGGGTACCAAAACTGCTGTTCACAGCTGTGTGAGGGTGGGGTGGTGGGTGGGTGACGATTTCTGGTACCCCCAAGTATGAGGAACCCACTCACCCCATCCTCACACAGCGAGCTCAGCAAGAACCCGAATTACTTCGACTGACTCAAAGCATTGCCCACCATCTTGGACGTGATGTCCACAATCTGAATCATGCGCTCATAGGGCATACGCGTAGGACCAATGACACCCAATGTGCCCACGATATGGCCATCCACCTCATAAGGCGCACTGACCACCGACAACTCTTGCATGGGCACAAACTGGCTTTCGCCGCCAATGAAAATGCGCACGCCATCAGCTTGACTAGACACATCCAGCAAGCGCATGAGCTGCGTTTTTTGCTCGAACAAATCGAAAGCCTGACGCAAGTTGCCCATGTCGCTAGAGAAGTCGCTAACAGACAACAAGTTGCGCTCACCCGCAATAACCACATCGCCTTCATCTTCACTCAAAGCCTCTGAGCTCATTTGCACGGCAGCCTGCATCAGGCTGGCAATTTCAGATTGCAAATTGACCAGCTCTTGCTTGACACGCATGCGCACTTGTTCAATGGCCATGCCTGCGTAATGAGCGTTCAAATAATTAGAAGCTTCTATCAATTGACTTTGCGAATAATCGGCCTCGGTAAAGATGACTCGATTTTGTACATCACCTTCGGGCGACACAATGATCAAGAGCACACGCTTTTCGGACAGCCGCAAAAATTCGATGTGCCTGAATACCGAAGCGCGCTTGGGCGCCATGACCACACCCACGTAGTGCGACAGGCTAGACAGCATGTTGGCCGCATTGGCAATGACCTTTTGCGGTTGGTCGGGCGCCAATCGGTGCGTTGGCAATTCACCCTTTTGAACCGTCAGCATGGTGTCGACAAATAGGCGATAACCCCTATTGGTGGGCACCCTGCCAGCAGATGTATGCGGACTGGCAATTAAGCCCAATTCCTCAAGGTCAGACATGACATTTCGGATGGTGGCAGGGGATAATTCCAAGCCAGAAGCTTTGGAAAGCGTGCGCGATCCCACCGGCTGGCCGTCCGCAATGTAGCGTTCAACAAGGGCTTTGAGTAATAACTTGGCACGATCATCTAGCATTCGGTCATTTTAATGATGTAATTTGAGAATGAAATCTAAATTTCGTCACGTTGCGCTATTTGGCAAGTACACACCACGGTGACGGGCGCCGCTTTGGAAAGCTCGCGCCGCGTGCTGGACGAGGTTGCCCAGTTCATCAGCCGCATCGGCGCCGAGGTGGTCCTAGAAGAAGGCACCTCAGAGCACCTGGGGCTCAACCTTTACCCCACCCTCAAAATGGCCGACATTGGCAAGCAATGCGACCTGGGCGTGGTCATTGGCGGCGACGGCACCATGCTGGGCATTGGCCGGCAAGTTGCGCAATATGGTTTGCCCCTCATTGGCATCAACCAAGGCCGCTTGGGGTTCATCACCGACATTCCCATTGAAGAATTTGCACAAACCCTCAAGCCCATGTTGATGGGCGACTTTGAGGAAGAGCAGCGCAGCATGTTGCACGCCCAAGTTTGGCGCGACAAGCATTGCGTGTTCGATGCGTTCGCCATGAACGACGTGGTGGTCAACCGCGGTGCCACCTCGGGCATGGTCGAGTTGCGCATTGAAGTCGATGGGCGCTTTGTGGCCACCCAGCGCGCCGACGGCCTTATTGTGGCAACCCCCACCGGCTCAACAGCCTATTCCTTGTCGGCGGGTGGCCCGCTAATGCACCCCAATTTGGGTGGCTGGGTCATTGCCCCTATTGCGCCGCACACCCTTTCCAATCGCCCTATCGTGCTGCCAGACACGTCCAAAATCAGCATTGAAATTGTGTCGGGCCGCGATGCCAGCGCCAACTTTGACATGCAGTCTTTGGCCAGCCTTCTGCTGGGCGATCAAATTACCGTCGAGCAGTCCAAATACAAAGTGCGTTTTTTGCATCCTCAAGGATGGAACTACTTTGACACGCTGCGCAAAAAAATGCACTGGAACGAGGGAGGCGTTTAAACCGTGGCTCTGCGACACATCAGCCTGCGCGATTTTGTCATCGTGCGCCAACTCGACCTCGATTTGTCACAAGGTTTCAGTGTACTCACAGGCGAAACGGGGGCTGGCAAATCCATTCTGATTGATGCACTGCAATTGGCACTGGGTGAACGTGCCGATGCCAGCGTGGTTCGAGAAGGTGCAGCCCGCTGCGAGGTGTCGGCCGAGTTTGATTGCCCACCCCAAGCGCATGCCGTTTTAGAAGATGCAGGTTTTGAAGTTGCAGAAACTCTGCTGCTCAGACGCAGTGTCGACCCCCAAGGCAAAAGCCGCGCTTGGGTCAATGGCACTGCAGCCACCGCCACACAATTGCGCGCTTTAGGCGAAATGCTTCTAGACATTCATGGCCAACACGCCTGGCAAAGCCTCACACGGCCCGACGCTGTAAGAGGCTTGCTGGATGCCTATGCTGCCGTCAACACCGACGCACTTAAAGCAGCTTGGCAAGTATGGCGCCAAGCCCTACAAGCTGTGCAACAAGCCCGCACTGCACAAGACTCGCTCAGCCGCGAACAAGAGCGTTTGGCGTGGCAAATAGGCGAGCTCGACAAACTGGCGCCTGCCATGGACGAGTGGGACGAACTCAACACGAAGCACACGCGCCTGTCGCATGCACAAGCTCTAATTGATGCTGGGCAGTCTGCTTTGGCTGCGCTCGATGGAGACGAATCTGCGCGCATGGGCAGCCTCAATGGCGCTATTGCCTTGCTTTCTGAAGCCATTAGCAACCTGCAAGATCAAGCCCATGTCGAGCCAGAGTTTCAAAGCATTGCCGAAGTTTTGCAGTCCAGCTTGGCGCAAGCCGAAGATGCTGTGCACTCGCTGCAAAGTTATTTGCGTAAAACCGACCTAGACCCCGATCGCTTGAACGAACTCGATCAGCGCATGTCGCAGTGGATGTCTTTGGCAAGACGCTACAAACGTCCGCCTGAAGAGCTGGCAGGTCTCTTGGCAGGTTGGAAAAAAGAGCTGAACGCCTTAGAAGCAGCCAGTGATTTGGAAGGCCTTGAAGCCCAAGCCAAAGCTGCTGGCTTGGCTTATCAAACCGAAGCCAAGAAGCTATCACAACAGCGCAAAAAAGCAGCGCCCAAATTGTCTAAAGCTGTGACACAGGCCATGCAAAACTTAGGCATGCAAGGCGGGCGCTTTGAGGTATCGCTCATCCCATTGGACGATGCCGCGCAGCATGGCCTAGAAGACATTCAGTTTTTGGTCGCAGGCCATGCGGGTAGCACGCCAAGACCTGTCGGCAAAGTGGCGTCTGGTGGCGAACTTTCGCGAATAGCCTTGGCCATTGCGGTTACCACCAGCGAGCTTGGCGAAGCCGGCACACTCATCTTTGACGAGGTGGACTCTGGCGTGGGCGGTGCTGTTGCCGAAACCGTGGGACGACTGATGAAGCAACTGGGTGTGCACCGCCAAGTGCTTGCAGTCACGCATTTGCCACAAGTGGCATCTTGTGCCGATCACCATTTATGGGTTAGCAAATCGAGTAGCAAAGAGGGTGTCAGCAGCAACGTATCGCCCATTGCAGGCGAACAACGCGTCACCGAAATTGCGCGCATGTTGGGCGGCGAAAAGCTCTCAGCCACCACTTTGGCGCATGCGCGCGAAATGCTCACCAAATGATTTTCTAAAGTCTGGACATGATGGAAATTGTTTTGATCACTGGCATGTCGGGCTCTGGAAAGTCAGTAGCCCTTCACGCATTAGAAGATGCAGGGTTTTACTGCGTCGACAACCTCCCACCCGAACTGCTCATTCCATTTGCTGAATTGGAGCGCGATCAAAAAGAGCACCGTGTTGCCATTGCCATCGACGTTCGCAGTGCTTCTTCACTGCCCCTTATGCCAGGTCAACTGGAGGTCCTAAGAAGCCTCGGGTTTCAAGTGACGTCCATCT
Organism: Pseudomonadota bacterium; assembly: GCA_041172085.1. Classification (GTDB taxonomy): domain Bacteria; phylum Pseudomonadota; class Gammaproteobacteria; order Burkholderiales; family Burkholderiaceae_C; genus Limnohabitans_A. Next base: position 4,518 of record JBEDKQ010000106.1, read on the forward strand.
TTTTGGATGCGGCCTCCGACACTTTGCTACGCCGTTATTCGGAAACGCGCCGCCGTCACCCTTTGTCTGGCAGAAACGCGGCTGAAGGTGAGCGGGCGCTCTCGGAGTCGATTGAATACGAGCGCGATTTGTTGTCAAACTTGCGTGAAAAAGCCCACATCATCGACACCAGTTTGCTGCGCGCGGCTCAGCTTCAAAGTTATGTGAAATCTTTGGTCAGCTCGCCTGCAGCCAAACTCACCTTGGTCTTTGAATCGTTTGCATTCAAACGTGGTATTCCACTCGATGCCGACTACGTGTTTGATGTGCGCATGTTGCCAAACCCCCATTACGAATCTGACCTAAGGCCCCTTTCTGGTAAAGACGAGCCCGTGCAAAATTTTTTGCAGACATACGATGAAGTCAACTTGATGCAAGGTCAAATTGAAAGCTTTTTAGACCAATGGCTGCCTGCCCTTGAAAAAGACCATCGCAACTACATCACCGTGGCCATTGGCTGTACGGGCGGCCAACATCGCTCGGTGTATTTGGTTGAAAAACTTAGCCAGCGTTTTGGTGCACAGTGGCTAACCTTGAAGCGTCACAGAGAGCTCGACAGCAAATGACGCACGGGCTGCGGCAAGCCCAAATTGGTCCAATCTTTTTCTGACCACCATGCACCTTCGGAAGCCACAGGCGCGCCCTTTGCCACTCTAAGTTTGACCACGTGGCAGTGCAAATCTTTGTGCGTCAGCACATGCTTGAATGAAGGCATGACATGCCACTCTAATGCGTTGACATTAGAGGCCAGCGTCTTTTGCAATGAAGGTTTCAATGCAGATCGAAGCATGTCTTCAGAATCAAACACGGGCAAACTGTAAAGGCTAGCCCAAATGCCAGAAGCAGGCCTTTTTTCTAGCCAAAAATCGCCCTTGTTGTTTTGCGCCAGCAACAACCACAACACTTCGCTGCTGCGTTTGAGCTTGCGCGTTTTGACTGGAAATTTTTCGGCTTCGCCTAACGCGTAGGCTTTGCATTCTGCGCGCACTGGACAGACTGGGCAATTGGGTTTGCGCGGCACGCATACTGTTGCCCCCAAATCCATGATGGCCTGTGAATAACGCGGCATGGCTGTTTTGAGGTTCTGGCTGGGCAAAGCCTCTTGCGCCATCTGCCACAATGTTTTTTCATTTTTGCCAACCGACAAGTCTTCGGCGTACCCCCAGAAGCGCGTCAGAACTCGCTTCACATTGCCATCCATGATGGCCACGCGTTCAGAAAAACAAAAAGAAGCCACCGCAGCAGCTGTAGAACGACCGATGCCCGGCAAGCTCATCAAGAGTTCGGCAGTGGGCGGAAACTCACCCCCAAAACGAGTCACCACATCTTTGGCGCATTGGTGCAAATTGCGCGCACGGCTGTAATAACCCAGTCCGCTCCACAAACCCATCACTTTGTCTTGAGGTGCCGCAGCCAAATCGGCCACGGTGGGAAAGTTGTCTAAAAACTTAGCGTAATAAGCCAGCACAGTGCTGACCTGCGTTTGCTGCAGCATGATTTCAGACAACCACACACGATAAGGATCCCGCGTGTTTTGCCAAGGCAAATGGTTGCGGCCATGCACTTTTTGCCAAGCCACCAAAGTCTCAGCCAACGACAATTTAAGCTCTACCGTTTTTGACATGAGGGGCAATAAAAAGTAGATCGCTGGCCTTGCACAATTTGCTTGATGGGCGTCTGGCACGTCCGGCAAGGCAGGCCTGTGCGGCCATAAACTGCGGCTTCCAGCTGAAAATAACCTGTATTGCCCTGCGCATTGACAAAGTCTTTGAGGCTGCTACCTCCTTGCGCAACGGCTCTGGCCAAGACTTGCCGTATGGCCGTATGTAATTTTGCAACGCGTGGTGCACTGACTTTGTCTGCCTTCACAGTGGGCTTGATGCCCGCCATGAAGAGTGCTTCAGATGCGTAAATGTTGCCGACACCGACCACCACGTCGCCCGCCAACAACACTTGCTTGATAGGCGCGGTGCGTTTTTTTAGGCCCTGCTGGAAAAGTTTCAATTCAAAGCCATCGGTCAGCGGCTCCATCCCCAACTTGCTCAGCAGCTTCAAAGCGGGTTCGTGAAGCTCAGACTCTGACCAGACCGCCGCGCCAAATCTTCTTGGATCGTGCAATCTCAAAGTGCCAAGGGTGGTGACCAAATCCATGTGGTCGTGCTTGCCCGCCTCGGTTTGTGTCACTGCAAAATTGAGGCTGCCCGACATGCCCAAGTGCAGCATTAGCACACCACGGTCCATGTCCAACAGCAAGTACTTGCCGCGTCTGCGAACTCGCAAAATGCTTTGCCCTACCAGCACCGACGGTGCCACCCCCAACGGCCAGCGCAAGGGCTTGCCCATGTGCAATGCCAAAACCCGTGCACCCTCAATCCGACTGGCAAAACTTAGACGGGTAACTTCTACTTCGGGTAATTCAGGCATCGAATCCGCTTTAAAGACCAGTGAAATGAGTGGAATGACGCTGTGACAAGACAGCTCGTGGATTATGATGGCTCTATGAAATTTTGGCTGTCATCGTTAGCATTGGTCTGGGCCACCGCGGGGGTATGCGCCGAGCCGCCTGTGCAAAACTCCAAGCTCAACGCCGTCTTGTTTTACCAATTGCTCTTGGGCGAGCTGAATGTGCAGGCAGGCGAGCCAGGTTCTGGCTTTGCCATCATCCTAGATGCTGCACGCAGAACCCAAGACGAAGCACTGTACCAACGTGCCACCGAATTGGCTTTGCAGTCTCGCTCGGGCGAAGCCGCCTTACAAGCCGCCAGAAGCTGGAAGTCCAGCCTTCCAGAATCGCAAGAAGCCAACCGATATATCTTGCAAATTTTGCTGGCCCTCAATCGCATAGAGGAGGCCGGGCGTGCCCTCAAGGCCAGCATTGCCAGCTTGCCTGTCAATGAACAATCTGCTGCCATTGGCTCTATTCCTCGCGTCTTCAGCCGAGTTCAAGACAAAAGTTTTGCAGCCAAAATTGTGGAACAAGCGCTCTCAAGCGCCATTCAAAATCCAGAAACTGCGGGCACCGCTTGGACCACCATTGGCCGCATGAAGCGCGATGCAGGTGATATGCAAGCAGCAGCAGAAGCTGCGCGTGCTGGCCATGCGGCCAACCGAAAAGCCCCTGGCCCTATCATGCTGGCCTTGAGTTTGCTCAGCCAACTGCCCGACGAAGTTCAGCCCATGATTTCGCAATACATGTCAGGGGATGCTTTGCCGGATTTGCGCTTGGGCTACGCACGCACCTTGATTGATCTGAACCAAATGCAGCCAGCTTTGGTGCAATTGACACTGCTCACCAAGCAACAACCCGAGTTTGCGCCTGGCTGGTTGTTTTTGGGTTTGTTACAAAGCGACATGTCTCAAGTCTTGCAAGCCGAGCAGTCTCTTCAGCAATACATTCAATTGGCTCTTAAGGGGTCAGACCCAGACAAATCCGGCGGTTTGTATGAAGCCTATCTGGCTTTGTCGCAAATGGCCCAAAAACAAGGTCGCCTCATCCAAGCCGACGAATGGTTGGCCAAGATCCCACCCGAAGCCGATCCTCTTAAAGTGGCCAGTCGCAGGGCTGCTTTGTTGGCACAACAAGGACGCAAAGCCGAGGGTTTGAAAGTTCTTGAACAAGTTAAGGTTAACGACCCCCAAGAGGCCAAGCTCAAAGCATTGGCCATTTCCCAGTGGTTGCGTGAAGACAAACAAGTTGCTGCAGCGTTTACAACCATCGAAAAAGCCTTGGCGCAGTTTCCTGCAGACACCGAGCTGCAAAGTGAAATGGCCATGTTGTGCGAAAAACTAGGGCGCTACGATCAAATGGAGAGCATTTTGCGAGGCTTGATGAAAGCAAAGCCTAACGATGCCCACGCTTACAACGCATTGGGCTATTCATTGGCCGACCGCAACGTTCGATTGAATGAGGCCCGCGAACTCATTTTGAAAGCCGTGCAATTGGCCCCCCTAGACCCTTTCATTCAAGACAGCTTGGGTTGGCTTGAATACCGTGCAGGCAACGTTCAAGAGGCCCTGCGCATTTTGGAAGCCGCCTACAAAGCTCGCCCCGATGCAGAAATTGCTGCGCATCTGGGAGAAGTTCACTGGATCCTTGGCCAACGCGAAAAAGCAGGCACCATTTGGCGCGAAGGCCTGATGCTCAAGGCCGACAATGACACCTTGCTTGAAACCCTCAAGCAATTCAAGTTCAAGCCCTGAACAAGCTAAAAAGATTTGAAAGCCAGAGTGCGTATGAAACGCTTAGGGATGTTGATTTGCTTGGCCACGGTGTTGCTTTGTGCATGTGCAACTGGCAGCACAAATAGCCCCAATGGGGGCGCGGCAACCACTCATACATACACGCCGCCACCTTCAGCGCCAACAGACAACCAAGTGGTTTCGGTGCAAGCAGACCCACCCGTACCGGCCTTCAAAGCGGGACGCTTTGCCCTGCAAATAGACACCCAACCGCCGCAGTCCTTCATTTCATCGTTTGATTTAACGGGTGGGTGGCCCGATGGAACATTGGTCATTTACAACCCACTGGGTCTTCAGATGGCCCGCTTGGAATGGACCGCAAGCAGTGCCAAATTGATTCAGGGCAATCAAGTGGGCTATGCGGCAAACCTCGAAAGTTTGGTCTACAAACTAACCGGTACCCCTTTGCCAACTTTGGCTTTGATCGATTGGCTTGGCGGCAAGCCCACGCCTGCCGAAGGCTGGAATGTCGATGTCAGTGAATGGCATTTGCGCCGCTTGGTCCTTGAGCGAGTTCAACCTGCACCCCGTACGGTGCTCCGCATTGCGTTTGAATCATGAAGTCCTTGCAGAACGTCTTGGCGCCTGCCAAACTCAATTTGTTTCTGCACATTACAGGTCGCAAGCCCAATGGTTATCACCTCTTGCAATCTGTGTTCATGCTCATCGATTGGTACGACACACTGCATTTTGAGGTTCGCCCAAACGGGCAAATCAGCCGAGAAGACCTTCGTGTGCCGCTGCCAGCCGACGATCTCATCACCCGAGCCGCCCGCCTGCTCCAACAAGCCAGCGGCACACCAATGGGCGCACACATTGCCATTGACAAGTCCATCCCCGCCCAGGCGGGCATGGGCGGCGGTTCGTCCGATGCAGCCACTTGCCTGTTGGCATTGAACAAACTTTGGAACCTGAACTTTTCTGTCAAACAACTGTCTCAGCTAGGCCTGCAGCTGGGCGCTGACGTGCCTTTTTTCTTGAGCGGTAACAACGCCTGGGTGGAAGGAATTGGCGAGTTCACCACCCCAATTGAATTACCGCCCGCTCAATTTATGGTGGTCAAGCCTTCCGAAGGGCTAGAAACTTCTAAAATTTTTGGTTCAGAGGCTTTAAAGCGGGACACAAAGCCTGCTACAATTTCGGTCTTTGCAGCAGACCCGTATGGCTTTGGCCACAACGACCTGCAACCAGTGGCCCAGCGCCTCTGCCCCCAAATCAGCTGAATCAGCCAGACTAGAGCAAGCTGTTGTCAAAGGCAGAATGACGGGCTCTGGAAGTGCAGTATTTGCGCAAGTGCCACGCGGCACGAATTTAAGTCAAATGCCTCAAGTTCCAGCAACTTGGCTCAATTGGCAAATTCGAATGTGTGGCAATTTGGATGTTCATCCTCTCAAGGGTTGGGCCTCCAGCGACGATTGATCGGTCAGCAGCTTTGGTTTTCTGAAGCTGCCAACCCGTGTAGGGGAGTCGCCAAGTTGGTTAAGGCACCGGATTTTGATTCCGGCATGCGAAGGTTCGAATCCTTCTTCCCCTGCCAAATGATTCATGTGCAGTCGTCCACAAAACGACTGCACCATGTTTCTAAACGCGGTCATTCGCGTCTTGATAGAAATTTATGCGTTAACCCGCATCGGCCCATCATTTGATCGCTGAGACGCTCATGCTGCCATCCAACACAAACTCATCCTCAGACTTCATGGTGTTTACCGGCAATGCCAACCCTGTGTTGGCGGCCGAAGTGGCTTATGAGTTGGACATTACGCTGGGTTTGGCCGATGTCGGCCGTTTCTCTGACGGTGAAGTCACTGTCACGTTAAACCAAAACGTGCGCGCGCGCGACGTGTTCATCATCCAGTCCACTTGCGCCCCCACCAACGAAAACCTGATGGAACTGCTGATCATGGTCGACGCTTTGAAGCGCGCCTCAGCCGGTCGCATCAGCGCCATCATTCCTTACTTCGGCTATGCCCGACAAGACCGTCGCCCACGCTCAACGCGTGTGCCTATTACGGCCAAAGTGGTGGCCAATATGTTGCAAGCAGTGGGCGTCAACCACGTCCTCACCATGGACTTGCACGCCGACCAAATTCAAGGTTTCTTCGACATTCCGGTCGACAACATTTATGCCTCACCTGTGCTCTTGGGTGACCTGCGCCAAAAGAACTACGATGACCTTATTGTGGTCTCCCCCGACGTGGGTGGTGTGGTTCGCGCACGTGCTTTGGCCAAACAACTCAACTGCGATTTGGCCATCATCGACAAGCGTCGTCCCAAGGCCAAGCACGTCATTGGCGACATTGATGGTCGCAACTGCGTCATCATGGACGACATGATTGACACCGCCGGCACCTTGGTCAAAGCCGCTGAGGTTTTGAAAGAGCGCGGTGCCAAAAAAGTTTACGCATACTGCACACACCCTATTTTCTCGGGCCCCGCCATCGACCGCATTGCCAAAGGCTCTGCCCTCGATGAAGTGGTTGTGACCAACACCATTCCGTTGTCACAAGCCGCTGCTGCTTGTCCCAAAATTCGCCAACTC
>JBEDKQ010000107.1:0-10453 GCA_041172085.1 Pseudomonadota bacterium
TGTAACTTAAATTGGAGACGGTGATGCTGGCAGTGCCGTTGTCTATATTCGACGTAGGCGTGAAAACTGCTGTACGCGTCAGTCCAGTGCCACTGGCTGCACCCAAGGTTCCGCCCGTGACAACCAAGTCGCCAGTATTGCCATCCCAAGCGAAGCTAGATCCTGGGTCTTCAGAGAATGAGAATGTGATGTTGGCAGTTACGCCCGCATTGAGGGCAGCTAAATTGCTAACAACAGTCACGGAAGGTGCCAATGTATCAATGCTGATCAATGGGGAGCTACCTGCTTCGCCGTTATTACCTGCCGCGTCTAGATAAGTGTTGGCCGAAACAGTGATGCTGGCTGAGTCGCTGGGTAAATTCGCAGTGGGTGTAAAGGTGGCCGTTCTTGTAAGTCCTGTACCACTGATTGCACCTAAAGTGCCACCCATGACAACCACGTCGCCAGTTGTGCCGTTCCATAAAAAGCTCGAGCCTGGGTCTTCAGAGAATGTGAAATTAATGGTGGCTGTTTCGCCGATTTTCAAGTCGGCCAAATTTGAACTGATGGTGAGTGTGGGCGAGTTGGTGTCCACCAAGAACTGTGCATTTGGGGCTATGGCGATGGCAAAGACAGTGGCGTTATTACCGGCTGCATCTCTGAGTGTGGCGCCATTCAAGCTTAAGGCATTAGAGGCAATGGCGATGCCATCTGCGTCGTTTTGACCGCTGGCAATGGTGGTGGTAAAAATTAACGCATTGGAGCCCGAACCTGAGACATAAGTGGCAAGCACAGTGGCGCTGCCAATTAACAAGGCCAAGGTGGGCGATCCAGCGGAGGTGTTGAGCGTGACGGCTTCGCTGAATGTGATGGTGGCAGTCAGGGTATCAGGTGCATTCAAGAGTTTGACGCCAGCGTCTGTTGGGCTGTTAAGGTAGCCAGTGGCGCTGGTCAGAGCCAAGTTGACCAAAGTGGGTGCTTGGGTATCGTTGTTGCCACCATTCAAAGCGATCAAGCCGAGTGTTGCACCCGAAACTTCGAGCAAACCAATACCTGCGGCTAGTGGTACTGCAGGTGTAAAAACCATGGCGGCACCTGGATTGAGCAGGGCCACCTTGCAATCCGTTGCATCGTCTTGATCTGACCAAACCAGGCTTTCAGGAACTGAAAAGGCCTCGTTAGGCAGGTTCGATGTGACTTCAACTTCTTCGCAAGATTGATTCTCTAATTTGTAGACAGCTCGATTGGGTAAGGGTGATACGCTGGCCACAAAATAATCATGCAACTCAAGTGCGACGGTATCGCCCAACAATATTTTCAGATTTTTCTGTGAACGCAACAGTTTTTGGCCCTTGAGGTGTCCGCCTGCATCTGTGTCTATTAACTTGTAATGAAAGCCAGGCTGTGACTTCACAATCAAGGGCTTGATGGCTGAAACATCGCGCCTCGGTGCTTCATCCAATTGTGCAAGCTGAAGTAGGTCAATGCGACCGTCTGGCGTGACTGCATGAAGTTGAACGTTCTGAGTACTCATGGCCTATTACCGTTCGTGAAGTGCGCCAGAGAATGCTTTTTGAACAGGTTTGGCGAGGTATTGCATGACCGACCTGGAGCGTGTGCGAATATCGAGGCTGGCCGTCATCCCTGTCTTCAGATCATTCAAACTCAAGGGAGTCATGGCGCGATTAGAAAATAGAGAGCTACCTGAGTTGACATGAAGTCGATCGGGTTCAGCAATTGGATTCAGCTGAACGAGAACGCGGTAATAGGTTTGGGTACCGCCTGTTGAACTGTTTTCTGTCAGGGTGTCAGAGCTGATATAGCTCAGCGTACCATTGAGCATCCCGTAAATGCTGTAATCAAATGCATCAAATTTCAAAGCCACGGGTAAACCAACCCGAAGTTCTCCAATGTCACTTGGATTAATTTTGGCTTCTATGACATGACCGCCCTGGCTGGGCGATATGTGCATCAATTCATCACCTGAGCGCAAGACACCGCCTACTGTGTTCACCCGCAAAACTTTAACGATGCCATCAACAGGTGAAGTGAGGATGGCATGATCAAGGACGCTTTTTCGCTCTTGAAGTTTGAATTGGTGGCCTGAGATTTCTTCCTCAATGCGGACGACATCTTGTTTGGCCTCCTGCAGATATTTTTGAAGGATGCCTGCAATTCGACCTTTGGTTTCGTGAACCTGGCGTTGCGCGCGCATCAGTTCTAGTTGGCTGACATCACCCGTTTTAATGAGCACTTGGTTCATCCGCAATTCTTCTTCGAACAGGCCAAGTGCCGCATTCAAAATGTTATTTTCATCTTGAAGGCCTTGTCTTTTTTGTCTGTAGACCTCTTCCTGCCCAGATATGAATGCGTTTTTTTGTTGTGTGCCAAAAGTCAAGACATTGCCCGATGATTCAGCTTTGGCCCTGCTAAGCGCAGCCTGCAATGCATCCAATTTCGATTGAATCTCTTGAAAGCCTGCTTCAGAGCGTGTCGCTTCTAGTTTGGCAACAGCTTGGCCCGCAGACACCTGTTGTCCCTCTGTGACCAAAATATGGGTCAGCACGCCACCCTCTGCTGCTTGAATGATTTGATTTCTAGCGATAGAAATGACCTGACCGTTGCTGCGCACAGTTTGATCCATTTGGGACAAGTTGGCCCACGTGACCAAACTCAACAATCCAATGACCAACAAGCGAGTGCCAGTGATGTGCTGGAAGATTCGTAAAAAGCGACTATCCCTTGTTGCTTTGTCGTGGTGATGCAGGTTTGAGTTCATGCTTGTAGATGCTTCAGAACGTGTTCTTTCGGACCATCCAGCAATATTTCGTGTTTGGCGATGACCACCAAACGATTGACCAAGGACAACATCTCAGGTTTGTGAGTGACCAAAATCAAGGTGTCTTGTGGACGCAGAGCTTGCTGAATGGCTTGAGTAACGTGATCTGCCAGTTGTCTGTCCATCGATGCGGTGGGCTCGTCCATTAGCCAAATGCGAGGGCGCCGTAGAAAGACGCGTGTTAAGTTAACCAATTGACGTTGACCGCCCGAGAGACCATTTCCGCCTTCATGAATGGGTAAGTTAAACCCCAGAGGGTGATGCGCCAAAACGGCGTGCTGAAGACCTGTTTGTTGCGCAACGCCCTTTAAAACTTCATCGCCTGGGTCAGTCATGCCCACCAGCAGGTTGTCGCGCAAGGTACCTTCAAACAAACGCCCCTCTTGTTGCAAGTAACCCAATTGCTCTGCCAACAATGGTTTGGCAATAAAAGCAAGGTCAACGCCATCTAAGGTGACATTGCCTACTTGCGGCTTGTACATGCCACTCAAGATTCGCAACAAGGTTGTTTTGCCTGCGCCAATGGGACCCAAAATACCAATTTTTTCGCCACTGCTGATTTGCATTTTGGCAATCTTCAGCGCTGGCAGTTGGCCATACCCGTAAACTACATCCTTGAGTGCAAAGTTGCCATGAACAGCATCCATTACCACCGGCGCTTGGCCATGGTGATCGTCGGGCAAAAGCCATATGTGATCTAAGCCCTGTAATGCGGACTTGCAATGTCCCCATTGAATGAGCTGTGATGGCAGCGCGGCAATGGGTTGCAAGATGCGGTTGGACAAAATAGAGCAGGCAATGAGACTTCCCATGCTGAGTTCGCCTTTGGCGACCATGAGTGAACCTGCCGCAACAAGCCCAACGTAGGCCAACTGTTGTAAAGCGTGGAGATGGTACTGTGATGTTTCACTGATTCGACGCAATCGCAGCTCTTCCTTGCGTGCCGACTCCGATACGTTTTGCCAGAGGCTTAACTGTCGCCAGCCCCCTTGTCCCGACTTCAATGTTTCGGCACCTTCAATGGCTTCGACCAAGAGGCCTGTTTTGCGCATATTTGCAAGGGCGACTTGATAACTGCGGTGTTCGATTTCCCTGAGTCCTCTAAGTCCAAGACCTACAGACAAGATCAGGAAAATCAATGGGATCACGGCCAACCACCCTGCAATGGCCAGCAACGCTAGGAAGAAAACCAAGGCAAAAGGTGTATCAATCAGCATCTGTGTTGCCGAGCCTGTCAAAAAGATGCGAACGCTTTCATAAGCTTTGACTTGTCCCGCCAAACTTCCCACACTGGTGGGTAATTTGTCCATGCGAACTTGGAGCAATCGCATGAAAACATCGCGCCCCAGCCGTTGGTCAACAGCTTCAATGATGGTTTCATTCAAACGCGATCTAATGGTTTTGGCTGCCCATTCAAATGCGATGGCACCCAGCACCCCCAAACTCAAGACCCAGAGTGTTGCACTGGCGCCTGTTGGCACCACGCGGTCATAGATTTGCATGCTGTAAAAAGAAATACCCAATGCCAGAAAATTCAGCATGACGCCGTTCAAACTTGCATCGATGAATGTGCTTTTGTGCTGCAACATCTCAACTTTGATCAAACGCCATACTGGGCTAATGGATCGGTCAAATGGCACCTGAAAGTTGATCTTGGCAAGTGCAAATTGTTCAAGGTGGAGGTGTGTCGTTTCGCCATCAGCACCCTCAAACACCCATTGCCCTTGGCTGTTCAGACTTTTGAGAACTCGCCATTCACCTGAAGGGTCGACTGTCAAACAGGGAGTTTGAGAAGGGTCAAGGTTGGTGTGATGGAGCCATTGCAGGGATTGCCAAGAAAATTGTTTTTTGAGATGCAGTAGCATCTTTGCAGGTGACAAGTTTGCTTTTTGTAAGCGTTCTAGTGAAGCAACTAATTCGTGCTTGTCTAGACTTTGGCGTTGCAGTTGCGCCAAACGCTGAATGGCAGGTTGCAATGACTTCATGGTGCAATCCAGCGTAAAACACCATAGGCTTGAATATGCAGGCGCCACAGGCTCTGGTGTAAAGCCATGTCGTTTTCAATGACAGCCAATTCGGCTTGTGTTGATTCTCTTGCTGCTGTCATGACATCCATCCAGGTTTTTCTGCCATTGGTAAATTGACGTTCCCACGCTGCTTGTTGTTCTTGTGATGACTCTAAGTTCAAGCGAAGGGCTTCGGCCTTGCTTTGCCTTGCAATGGCGTTGAAGAAATCTGTATGAACCGTTTCAATGAGGGTTCTTTGTGCTGCATCCATTTCCTCTATGGTGCTGTTGCGTTTGAATTGCAAAGCTGTCAGTTGATGCGCCAAGCTAAATCCTGCACCAGTGCTGGCAGTCAAGCCTACAAAGATCCGATTCGATGCGGGTGAGTTGGCGTAGGCGTAATGGCCACGTTGATGTTCTGCTCGAACATAGATTTCGGGTTGAAGTGCCGCACGTTTTTCTTCAAGTTCGGCCGTCTGCAAAGCCATCACGTGCTCTAAACGCTTTAAAGCTGGCGATCTTTCTTTGCTCAGTAATTCCCAATGTATGGGTGATGGGTTGACAGTTTCCGAACCAATCAGCGCAATAGGTGCGTTGGACATGTTGTGGTCTGGCGCGAGCAGATGCTGCTCGTTTTTTTGTGCTTCTGGCACCCATTGCTTGAGTCTGATCCAAGCCACAGTTTCACGTTGTTTGGCATTCACAATGTCTTGCTCGACCTGCATCAAACGCAATTTGGAATGATTGGCTTCACTTTGTGAGGACAGACCTTGTTCTACCCGCCGCATCATTTTTTGCATCAGCAAGGTTTGCGTTTTCTCACTTTGACCTAACACCAATTGCTGCCGTTGCGCATTGACCAAATCAGTCCAGTCTTGCAATGTTTTGAAGGCGACCAACTGTTGAATTTCCGCCAATCGAGCCGTTTCAATCTGCTGATTGGCCAGTGCTTTGTTGAATTGCGCTTTGAGGCGACCACCGGTCCAAACAGGTTGCTGCAGACGGAGGGTTAGGACCTGAGGTGAGCCTGCATAGGAAGGGACGGTCGAGGGAGTTTGAACACGTTCAAGTGCAACAGATGGCGTGGGCCAATAAGCCTGTTCGGCAATCAAGACATCCATGCCAGTCACTTGCATGGCTTGCAATTGGATTTTGACTTGTGGGTGCTCGTGAACCACCCTTTGCAGAAGAAAAAGAAGGTGAGCAGGGGGCTTGGAAAAAACTTGTGGCTCTGCAGCCAAGCCAAATTCAGGATCTTTTGCGTTGGAGTAAAACGGAAAACCGCTTATCAACGCAAAAATACATAGCAGTGAGAGTCTATATATTCTTTTGTTTTTGTAAAAGTAATTCAATAAAACTTAAAGTAGTATTTCATATTAGCATGAGTTTGATCAAGGAATTTGCAGTGGGTTGGTGCCGTGTAAGGCTGGTTTAGATGCCCGTAGCTGTTTTGTAAAACTCGTTAACTAAGAGGGTTATGATGGACAAGACCTGCAAAATGCAGGACATGATTGAAATATGGAAATGATTCCTTTGGAATTCATTTTTAAATCTGAACCTACTGCTTTGGAGATGTTTATGCAACGCCGATTTGCCCTGCCTGTGCTCGCGACTGCTTTGACCGGTCTAACACTTTTGTCTGCCGCAACCCTTGCCATGGCCCAGACCAAAGACTTAAAAATTGCGCATATTTACAGCAAGACGGGTCCCCTAGAGGCCTACGGCAAGCAAACGCAAGTTGGTTTGATGATGGGCTTGGATTACGCCACGGGCGGCACCATGCAAGTGGGCGGTCGCAAGTTGGTGGTCATTGAAAAAGACGATCAAGGCAAACCCGATTTGGGCAAGAACCTGTTGGCGGCCGCTTATGGCGATGACAAGGTTGAAATTGCGGTCGGGCCAACCGCCTCACCAGTCGCTCTGGCCATGTTGCCGGTGGCAGAGGAATACAAACGAATTTTGTTGGTAGAGCCAGCCGTCGCCGATTCCATTACTGGAGAGAAATGGAACAAATACATTTTCCGCACAGGCCGCAACAGCAGTCAAGACGCAATCTCCAATGCCGTGGCTTTGGACAAAGCCGGTTACACCATTGCAACATTGGCTCAAGATTCTGCTTTTGGTCGTGATGGTGTCAAAGCTTTTCGCGAGTCAATCAAAACAGCCAAGCTGGTTCACGAGGAATACTTGCCACCCGCCACCACCGACTTCACAGCCGGTGCGCAACATTTGATCGACAAGCTCAAGTCACAACCTGGTCGCAAAATTATTTTCATCATTTGGGCGGGTGGCAATCCTTTCAAAATTGCCGACATGGACTTGAAGCGCTATGGCATTGAAATTGCCACGGGCGGCAACATCCTGCCCGCCATGGTGGCTTACAAGCAGTTCCCTGGCATGGAAGGTGCGGCTTACTATTACTTCGGCATGCCCAAGAACACGGTCAACGATGCCATGGTGGCGCGTCATTACACGCAGTTCAAATCGCCCCCAGACTTCTTTACAGCGGGTGGCTTTGCATCGGCCATGGCCTTGGTCACTGCTTTGAAAAAAACCAATGGCAACACCGATGCCAACACCTTGATCAGCACCATGGAAGGCATGAGCTTTGACACCCCCAAAGGCAAGATGACTTTCCGCAAAGAAGACCACCAAGCCATGCAAAGCATGTACCACTTCAAAATCAAAGTGGATCCCGCATTTGCCTGGGGTGTGCCAGAGTTGATTCGCGAAATCAAGCCTGAAGAAATGAACGTGCCCATTCGCAACAAACGCTAAGGTGAACCCCCTTGGGCGTTTTGCAAACGCATGACCTCACCATCCGCTTCGGCGGACACGTGGCGGTCAATGCGGTCTCTTGTCGTTTTGAGCCGGGCACCTTAACGGCCATCGTGGGTCCTAACGGTGCGGGCAAGACAACTTACTTTAATTTGATATCGGGTCAATTGCCGGCCAGTGAAGGGCGCGTCTTTTTAGCGGGCCAAGAGCTGACAGGCATGAGTGCCTCGGCCAGAACTCGCGCAGGACTGGGTCGTGCGTTTCAGTTGACCAATTTGTTTCCCAATTTGTCGGTACTTGAAAATGTGCGCTTGGCTGTTCAGGCAACTGAGTCGGGTGCGCATTTGCGGGGTCTCAATTTGTGGTCAATTTGGCAAGACCACGCGCAACTGACGCAGCAAGCGCAGGACATCTTGCAACAAGTGGCCATGCTGCATCAGGCGCAAGTCACCGTGTCCAGCTTGCCGCACGGCGATCAGCGCAAATTGGAAGTGGCATTGCTCATGGCCCTCAAACCCTCGGTGTACATGTTTGACGAACCCACAGCAGGCATGAGCCAAGATGAGGCCCCCGTGATCCTGAACCTCATTCGCCAATTGAAAAGTGACAAGACCAAAACCATTTTGTTGGTCGAGCACAAAATGGACGTGGTGCGCGAATTGGCCGATCGCATCATTGTGTTGCACAACGGCCAGTTGGTGGCCAGTTGGTAGCCGATGGCGAGCCCGCAGAGGTCATGGCGTCTGCCGTCGTGCAAGAAGCTTATTTGGGTGCCAAACCTGCACAGCCCCATCCCCAATCCAGTGCCAACGCCAGTGCAGAGGAGGGCGTGTGATGTCCTCCAATGTTTTGCTTGAATTGAATGAGGTGCATACGCACATAGGCGCCTATCACATCTTGCATGGTGTCAATTTACAAATTCCTCGGGGTGAACTCACTTTGTTGTTAGGTCGCAATGGCGCCGGCAAAACCACCACACTCAGAACCATCATGGGTTTGTGGCAGGCCTCACAGGGCTCAGTGAATTTCAATGGGCAAGACATCACGCACATGAGCACACCCGACATTGCGTCGCTCAACATTGCCTACGTGCCTGAAAACATGGGCATTTTTTCCGACCTCACAGTTGAAGAAAACATGTTGTTGGCTGCACGCAAAGCCTCGCGTGCGCAGCAAATGGACGCCGACCGCTTGGCCTGGATTTACGCCATGTTTCCCGCGGTTGAAAAATTTTGGCATCACCCCGCAGGCAAGTTGTCGGGGGGGCAAAAGCAAATGCTGGCCGTGGCCCGTGCCATGGTCGAGCCCCGCGATTTGCTCATCGTCGATGAACCGAGCAAGGGCTTGGCACCAGCCATCGTACAAAACATGATTGATGCCTTTCAAAAAATGAAAGCAAGTGGCGTGAGCATTTTGTTGGTGGAGCAAAACATCCATTTTGCGCAGCAGCTGGGTGACAGCGTGGCGGTGATGGACAACGGTCGTGTCATCCATGCAGGCAGCATGGCCGCGCTGAGTGCCGACCCGGCGTTGCAACAATCTTTGTTGGGCTTGGCATTGTGATGGTGAACATGAAAACAAGTTTAGACATCAAGCCTTTGCTGTTGGTTCCGGTTTTGGCTTTGTTGGCCTTGCCGCTCATTGGCTCTGTCGACACGTGGCTGACGCTCAGCGTGGCAGGCTTGGCCATGGGCATGATCATCTTCATCATGGCCTCGGGCCTCACCTTGGTCTTTGGCTTGATGGACGTTCTTAATTTTGGTCACGGTGTGTTCATTGCATTGGGCGCATTTGTGGCCACCAGTGTGATGTCGGGCATGGTTGATTGGACCCAATCGCAAGAGCTTTGGCGCAACTTGGTGGCAGTGGGATCTGCCATGGCGCTGGCCATGGTTGCCGCTTCAATCATTGGCTTGGCGTTTGAGCGATTCATCGTGCGACCTGTGTATGGTCAACACCTCAAACAAATATTGATCACCATGGGTGGCATGATCATTGGCGAGGAAATCATCAAGGTCATTTGGGGGCCCTTGCAAATTGCGTTGCCATTGCCCGAGGCCATGCGCGGCTCTTTGTTGTGGGGTGATGCCTCGCTTGAGAAATACCGTTTGATGGCGGTGGTGGTGGGGCTGCTGGTATTCGCCTTGCAGGCCTGGACCTTAAGCCGAACCAAGGTGGGTTTGCTCATTCGCGCTGGCGTGCAAGACCGCGAAATGGTCGAGTCTTTGGGTTACAAAATTCGCCGATTGTTTGTAGGCGTGTTTGTGGTGGGCAGTGGCTTGGCGGGGTTGGGCGGCGTCATGTGGGGCTTGTACCAACAAAATGTGGTGCCGCAAATTGGCGCCCAAGTGAACGTGCTGATTTTCATTGTCATCATCATGGGCGGCTTGGGCTCTACCGGTGGCGCCCTGATTGGTGCCTTGATGGTGGGCCTGATGGCCAACTACACGGGCTTCTTGTTTCCCAAGTTGGCCTTGTTTTCCAACATCGCACTCATGGCCGCCATTTTGCTGTGGCGCCCGCAAGGGGTCTACCCCGTGGCCAATCGCTGAACGAAAGCGCAAGACATGTTGAAACGCATACTGTCACATGACATGCCCCGCAGCGCTTGGCTGGCCTGGATGCTGGCGGCGGTGTTGCTGGGTTTGGCCTTTGCGCCTTTTCTTTTTCCAGGGGTCAAAGCCTTGTCGGTGGCTGCCAAGATTTTGGTCTTCATCGTCTTGGTGGCCAGTTTTGATTTGCTGTTGGGCTATACCGGCATTGTCAGTTTTGCACACACCATGTTCTTTGGCATTGGTGCTTATGGTGTGGCCATGTCGTCTAACCATTGGGGGGCAACCTGGACGTCGCT
>JBEDKQ010000108.1:0-8296 GCA_041172085.1 Pseudomonadota bacterium
CCAAGTGCAACAGTTGACCCTGATGACGGGCCAATTGATTGGACAAATGCTCACAGGTGAGGCGTCCTCTCAGCATCTCAGCGGCCCCCTCACCATCGCCGAACAGGCGGGACAGTCGGCGCAAAGGGGTTTGCCCACCTATGTTGCTTTTTTGGGTCTTATCAGTGTCAGTTTGGGTCTCCTCAATCTCTTGCCGCTGCCCATGTTGGATGGGGGTCACCTGATGTATTATCTTTGGGAGTCATTGACTGGCAAACCGGTTTCCGTTGCTTGGCAACGGGGTTTGCAGAAAGTCGGTTTGGCTTTGTTGATTTTCATCATGGGCTTGGCGTTTTTCAATGATCTGACTCGACTCTTTACTTAATTCAAACGCATGAACTTTCTCCCTCATCAGTTTCGCTTGCAGCCCTTGTGCGTCCTTATTGCGGCGGCACTTGGCAGCTTTTCCGCCTGGGCCATAGAGCCTTTTAAATTGAAAGACATCCGCGTAGAAGGTTTACAGCGAATTGAGTCGGGAACCGTTTTCGCTTCATTGCCTTTCCGTGTGGGCGACATCTACAACGACGAATCGGGTTCTGCTGCCATTCGTGCACTGTTTGCATTGGGTCTCTTCAAGGACGTGCGCTTGGATGCGCAAGGTGACGTCTTGGTGGTCATTGTGGAAGAACGACCTTCCATCTCTGAAGTGGAGTGGGTCGGGTTGAAAGAATTCGACAAAGACGTTTTGGTCAAGGCCTTGAAAGAAGTGGGCATTGCAGAGGGGCGTCCTTTTGACAAAGCGCTAGCGGACAAGGCCGAGCAAGAACTCAAACGCCAATACATCACGCGAAGTTTGTATGGCGCTGAAGTGGTCACCACCGTCACGCCTGTGGAACGCAATCGCGTCAAGCTGACTTTTACCGTCACCGAGGGCGGTCCTTCCAAAATTAAAGAAATCAGAATCACGGGCAGCCAGACTTTTTCTGAAGACACCCTCAAAGATCAATTCAATTTGGACGTTGGGGGTTGGCTTAGCTGGTACACCAAGTCTGACCGTTATTCACGCACCAAGCTCAATGCCGATTTAGAAACGCTTCGCTCTTATTACCTCAGCCGTGGCTTTCTAGAGTTTCGCATCGATTCCACCCAAGTTGCCATATCGCCTGATAAGCAAGACATCTCTATTGCCATCAACATCACAGAGGGCGAGCGCTTTGTGGTTTCTGGCGTCAAGCTTGAAGGCAATTATTTAGGCAAAGAGGACGAGTTCAAAGCCTTGGTCAAAATTGGTTTGGGCCAGCCCTACAACGCCGAAACTGTGGCCGATACCACCAAAGCCTTCACCGATTATTTTGGCAAGTTTGGTTTTGCATTTGCTCGCGTCGATGCTCGTCCGGACATTGATCGTTTGAACAATCGCGTTAGTTTTGTCTTGTTGGCCGAGCCTTCCCGACGAGCCTATGTGCGGCGTATCAACGTGGCGGGCAACAACCGAACGCGCGACGAAGTCATTCGCCGTGAGTTCCGACAGCTCGAATCTGCTTGGTACGACGGCGACAAAATTAAACTCTCGCGCGACCGTGTCGATCGTTTGGGATTTTTCACAGAAGTCAACATTGACACCCAAGAAGTCCCAGCCACTTCTGACCAGGTGGACCTCACCATCAATGTGGTGGAGAAGCCCACAGGCAGCGTTTCTTTGGGCGCAGGTTTTTCATCGACCGAAAAAGTTGCATTGAGCTTTGGTATTCGCCAAGAAAATGCATTTGGTTCTGGCAACTACCTGGCCACTGAAATCAACACAAGCAAGTACAACCGTACCATTGTGATCAGTACCACCGATCCCTATTACACTGCCGATGGCATTTCAAGAACCATCGATGTATTTCACCGCACAACGCGTCCTTACTTGGGCGATTTAAACGCCTATAGCTTGGTCAGTTCCGGCGCAGGTATGCGCTTTGGTGTGCCTTTCAGTGAAATTGACACGGTTTACATGGGTGCCAACTTAGAGCAAACCTCTATTCGCCCAGGCAACAACTTGCCAAATGCCTATGTTGAATACATGCAGCAATTTGGTTACACCAGCAATTCTTTGCCCTTCACCGTGGGTTGGGCGCGCGATGGCCGCGACAGTGCCTTGGTTCCAACCCGTGGCATGTTGCAGCGCTTCAATGCCGACTTGAGCTTGGCGGGCGATGCCCGTTATGTTCGAACCAATTATCAAATTCAGCAATACACGCCCATTACCAAAAAGTATACTTTGGCACTCAATGCCGACTTGGGCTGGGGGCAAGGTTTGTCTGACAGGCCTTATCCCTTGTTCAAAAATTACTTTGTAGGCGGTTTGGGCAGCGTGCGTGGCTTCCAGCAGTCCACTTTAGGGCCCTCTGACAGCACCAATAGCCTTTATTTGGGTGGGCCTAAGAAAATTGTCATGAACGCCGAAATGCTGGCGCCCTTTCCTGGTGCAGGCAACGATCGCACCCTGCGTTTGTTTGCCTTTACAGACGTGGGCCGCGCCTTTGGTGAAAATGAAAAAATCAGCTTTTCCGAGCTGCGCTCCTCTTATGGCATCGGTTTAAGCTGGATTTCACCGATGGGGCCATTGCGCTTTTCTTACGCCATGCCTATGCGTCGTCAGGTTACGGATAAAATCCAGAGATTGCAATTCCAAATTGGAACTTCCTTTTAATGAAAACACTTCGTCATTTTTCACAAGTTTGTTTGTTAGCCTTCGGTATCTTGGGCGCCAACATGGCCAGCGCTCAAGAGTTCAAAATTGGTTTTGTGAACACCGATCGGATTTTCCGCGAAGCAGCCACGGCCAAAACTGCACAAGCCAAGCTAGAGCAGGAATTTGCCAAACGCGAAAAAGATTTGGTCGACTTGGGCAACACCATCAAAACAGCATCCGACAAATTTGAGCGTGAAGCGCCCACATTGTCTGAAACGCAGCGTAACGCGCGTCAAAAACAACTCATGGACCAAGACCGTGAGTTTCAACGCAAACGCCGTGAGTTTCAAGAAGACCTGAACACACGTAAAAATGAAGAGCAACAAATCGTCATTGAGCGTGCCAATCGTGCTGTGAAGCAAGTGGCTGAAACAGAAAAATACGACGTGATTTTTCAAGAAGCTGTTTACATCAACCCCAAGCACGATATCACTGACAAAGTCATCAAGTCACTCAATGCAACTGCTGGCAAGTAATTGCTAAGCGGATTGGACTTGTGTTGTGCTGCAGCTTGGCCACATTGTTGAAGCTTTAGGCGGCAGCTTACACGGCAGTCCACAGACCCCTATCGACAAATTGGCCCCGCTTGAAACAGCGGGACCCAGTGATTTGAGCTTCCTCAGTCACCCCAAATACCAGTCCCAATTGAAGCAGTCGCAAGCGGCTTGCGTCATTGTCACACCTCAATTCAAAGAACTAGCCTTGGAGCGAGGTGCATGCATCGTCACCGATGATCCGTATTTTTACTTTGCGCGCCTCACGCAACTCTGGAAGAAAAAAACGGCCGTCAAATCTGCGCCTCGAATTCATCCCAGTGCGGTCATAGACCCCGAAGCACATGTGCACGAAACTGCCCTCATTGGCCCTTTGTGTGTTGTAGAGCGGGGCGCCACAGTGGGTGCGCACAGCCAGCTCAAGTCCAGAGTGACCTTGGGCGAAAACTGTCGCATCGGCGAGCGTTGCATTGTTCATCCTGGCGTGGTCATTGGCGCCGATGGTTTTGGCTTCGCAATGCACCAAGGCGCATGGGAAAAAATTGAACAGTTGGGCGCTGTCGCTATTGGCAACGATGTAGAAATTGGTGCCAACACCTGCATTGACCGTGGCGCGTTGCAAGACACGGTCATTGAAGACGGTGTCAAATTGGACAACCTCATTCAAATTGGCCACAACGTTCACATTGGTCGGCACACAGCCATGGCGGGTTGCGTCGGCGTGGCGGGCAGTGCACGTGTTGGTGCGCATTGCACTGTGGGCGGCGGGGCCATCATCTTGGGGCACCTCAGCTTGGCCGATGGCGTGCACATTTCTGCAGCTTCTGTGGTCACGCGCAGTATCAAACAACCTGGTCAATATACGGGCCTGTTTCCCATCGACGACAATTCAGCATGGGAAAAAAATGCAGCCAGCCTTAAGCAGTTGCATCAACTCCGAGATCGCATCAAAGCCTTGGAAGCAATGCGCCTTCAAGCACCTTTTCAGGAAAAATCACCATGATGGACATTTATCAAATTCTCAAACAACTGCCGCACCGGTTTCCCATCTTGTTGGTCGATCGTGTTTTAGAAATTGAAAAAGGTGTGCGCATCAAGGCTTTGAAAAATGTCTCTGTCAACGAGCCTTATTTCACGGGCCACTTTCCATCGCGTCCGGTGATGCCAGGCGTATTGATGCTTGAGGCCTTGGCCCAAGCTGCAGCCTTGTTGGCCTTTGACACCATGGGCGAAACGCCCGATGAAAACACGGTTTACTACTTTGCAGGCATTGATGGTGCGCGCTTCAAGCGCCCGGTCGAACCAGGTGACCAGCTCATTTTGGAAGTTGAACTCGACCGCATGAAGGCCGGTATTTTCAAGTTCAAAGCACGCGCCAAGGTGGGTGACGAAATCGCCGTCGAAGCCGAACTGATGTGCACCATGCGCAAGGTTGCCTAAGTATCAAAGCCTATGAGCAACGTGCCTCGCATTCATCCTACCGCCCTTGTTGACCCCTCGGCACAGCTGGACAGCAGTGTCACCGTAGGCCCTTACACCGTCATTGGCCCGCATGTTCGCATCGATGCGGGAACCACTGTGGCCAGCCATTGTGTGATTGAAGGTCACACCACCATTGGCAAAGACAACAAAATCTTCCAGTTCAATTCATTGGGCGCTGTGCCGCAAGACAAAAAATATGCGGGTGAGCCTTGTGAATTGGTCATTGGTGATCGCAATACCATCCGTGAGTTTTGCACCTTCAACATTGGCTCGCCTGGCGATACAGGCGTTACGCAATTGGGCAACGACAACTGGATCATGGCTTACGTCCATTTGGCCCATGATTGTGTGGTGGGAAACCACACCATTTTCGCCAACAGCTCTCAACTGGCAGGCCATGTGCACGTCGACGACTGGGTCATTTTGGGCGGCTTTACGGTAGTCCACCAATTTTGCAGACTGGGTGCGCACAGTTTCACAGCCATGCATTCTTTGTTGTTTGCCGACTTGCCGCCTTTTGTCATGGCACAAGGTCAGCCTGCTCAAGCACGCTCCATGAATTTTGAAGGCCTGCGCAGACGCGGTTTCTCGCCCGAAAGAATTTCTGCTGTGAAGGCCATGCACAAGAGTTTGTACCGTCAGCAACTCACCTTGACGCAAGCCCAAACTGAAATTGAATCTCTCACACGCAAGTATCCTGAAGCACAGGCCGATGTCCAGATGATGTTGAATTTTCTAAAGCACACATCGCCAGAACGAGGCATTGTGCGTTGAGCATGTCATCCTGTCCATCATCGCCATTGCACGCAAAAGCCCCTGAAGGGGCTTTTTCCTTGGCCATGGTGGCCGGCGAAACCTCGGGCGATTTGTTGGCGGGTTTGATGATGCAGGGCATCCGTGCGCAATGGCCAGATGCCAACTTGTATGGCATAGGTGGCCCGCACATGCAAGCTCGGGGCTTTCATGCTTTGTGGCCCTCCGAAAAATTGGCAGTGCGTGGCTATGTTGAAGTGTTGCGCCACTACCGAGAAATTGTGGGCATACGCAAACAGCTCAAAGAAAAGTTATTGGCAAACCCGCCACAAGTGTTTGTGGGGGTGGATGCGCCCGATTTCAACCTCGACTTAGAACGAGATTTAAAACAAGCCGGTATTCCCACAGTGCATTTTGTGTGTCCATCTATTTGGGCTTGGCGAGCTGATCGCATTGAAAAAATCAAAAAGAGCGTGGACCACGTGCTGTGCATTTTTCCATTTGAAACAGATTTGCTGCACTCGCATGGCATTCCTGCCACATATGTTGGTCACCCTTTGGCGCAAGCCATCCCGATGCATGTCGATGCGCTCAAGGCCCGACATGAATTGAAGTTGGACCCAGACCGACCCGTGGTGGCAATGCTGCCTGGCAGTCGCGAATCTGAAATCACATATTTGGCTGAGCGTTTTTTTCAAACTGCCATGTTGCTAAGCCAGCAACAACGCAATCTGCAATTTGTGTTGCCCGCCATGCCGTCCATGAAGGCTCGCATTGAAGGCATTCGCGACAAAGTAGGCGCGCACAATGTCCAAGTCTTGAATGGTCAATCTCATGCCGCATTGGCAGCTTGTGACGTCACACTCATTGCCAGTGGCACAGCCACCCTTGAAGCTGCATTGTTTAAAAAACCCATGGTCATTGCCTACAACATGAACTGGCTTAGCTGGCAAATGATGAAGCGCAAAAAGCTTCAGCCCTGGGTGGGCTTGCCCAATATCTTGGCGCAAGAGTTTTGTGTGCCCGAACTCTTGCAAGACCAAGCGACCCCTGCCAACATGTCAGCGGCCGTCTTGGACTGGCTGCGATCACCCGAACAGGCGCAAGCCTTGGTGAGTCGTTTTGAAACCCTGCACGCGTCTTTGTTGCGCGATACACCCACATTGGCTGCCCATGCGATCCAAACGCTTGTTAAAGCCTGAGCAAGTGAGCTTGGCTTGGGACGCACCCGGTTTGTTAGCCGGCGTGGATGAGGCTGGGCGGGGTCCTTTGGCAGGGCCTGTGGTGGCTGCAGCCGTCATTTTGGATGAACTCAAGCCCATCAAAGGTTTGGCTGATTCCAAAAAATTAACCGCCAAAACGCGTGACCGTTTGTTTGATGAAATTCGCGCCAAGGCTTTGTGCTTTGCCATTGCACAGGCCAGTGTTGAAGAAATTGACGCACTCAATATTTTGCAAGCAACCATGATGGCCATGCAAAGAGCCGTGGAGGCTTTGCGTCTGAAACCTGGCTTGGTGTATGTGGATGGCAATCGCTTGCCTATTTTGGATGTGCGTGCTGAGGCCATTGTGAAGGGCGACGAAAAAATACAAGAAATTTCGGCAGCATCTATATTGGCCAAAGTACACCGCGACCGCATGTGTGAGGAGATGCATCGTGAGTATCCAGACTATGGCTTTGATGCGCACAAAGGTTACGGCACTGCGGAGCACCTGAAGGCGTTGCAAACATTTGGGGCCACACCGTTCCATCGCAAAACCTTTGCGCCCGTGACGCAGGCTATTTTGGCGTTTCAAAAATCATGAAGCTGATTACTTCCAAAGACAACCCGCGGTTGAAGTCCATACGCCGTTTGGCGCAAGACTCACAGGCGTATCGCAAGTTGGGCATGGTGTGGTTAGAAGGCGATCACCTTTGCCGGGCTGCACTGGCCCGTGGTGTGACGCCCGAGTTGGCCATTTTTTCTGAATCCGTTTGGCAAGCTTCTGAATTTGAATGGTCTCAATGTGCCTCAGAAGTGTGGACCGTGCCAGATGATTTGTTTGCAGGCTTGAGTGGGCTCGAGTCGCCAGCCAAGATGGGCTTCTTATTGACGCTGCCCCTGTCCCCGGAGTTAGACCCTCAAGCCGCATCAGTTGTTTTGGACCGTCTTCAAGATGCCGGCAATGTAGGGGCTATTTTGCGCAGTACTTCTGCCTTTGGCTTCAAGCAAGTCGTGGCCATGAAGGGAACCGCTGGTCTTTGGTCGCCTAAGGTTTTGCGTGCCGGCATGGGCGCACATTTCGGTCTGCGCCTGATCGAGTCGGCCCGCTTAGAAGATTTGCAGTTTCTTCAGGTGCCTATGCTTGGCACCGACGTCCACGAAGGTCCTTTTTTGCATGAGTTGGTTCAGCAAGGTCAGTTGCCTCAGAAGTGCGCTTGGGTGATGGGCCACGAAGGGCAGGGCGTATCGCCTGACTTAATGGCCATCGTGCAGCAAAAGGTTCGCATTGCACAACCTGGCGGAGAGGAATCTTTGAACGTGGCAACAGCAGCGGCCATCTGCCTACATGCCAGCGCTACAGCCAGCACTTGAACCAGCGCTCAGGCATGCACGATCATTTGAAAAAAACGCACCATTCAAGCTTTGGTTAGGGATTACTCGCGGCTATAATGAGAGGCTTTCCCGCATCAACCTGTACGCACCCGCTCACAACAAGCCATTTCCCTTCAAAAGCAGCCACAAAGTGAACCTTTTTAGGTGAAGCTTGAGCGTGCTGGGGCGTACCCGAACCATACCGGAGAACCCAGTGCTTTTGTCTCTTCAGGGAACCTTCCCCTTAGCCATTTTGGCGCTTGCAGACGGCACAG
>JBEDKQ010000109.1:0-8681 GCA_041172085.1 Pseudomonadota bacterium
CTGGGCAACAAAGACCAAATGACGCCCCCCAAAGCAGCGCAAAGCCTGATTCAAAAAGCCCGCGATGGTCGCGTGGTTGTGGTCAAAGCAGGCCATCAGCTGATGGTAGAAGCGCCAGAGGAAAGTCTGGCGGCACTGATTGCCTTTTGCAAAAAATCATGAGAACAAATTGGCAAACACCCACGCTGTCGGCGCAGCGAGTGCAGGAAATATGCAACCAATTTGACTTGCGAAATTTGCCGTCCGATTTTTTGGCCAACCCCTATCCTGTCTATGCTGCATTGCGCACCGCAGACCCTATCAAGTCAATGCCAGACGGTTCTTATTTTTTGACGCGTCACGCCGATTTGATTGCTGTGTACAAAGATGCTGCCTCATTCAGTTCCGACAAGCGCGTGGAATTTGCACCGAAGTACAACCACGCGCCCTACAACTTACCGCCTTTTGCCGAGCTGGGCAAAGACGCGCCACTTTACGAGCACCACACCAACAGCTTGGTCTTCAACGATGCACCGCGACACACGCGCGTTCGAAAGCTCATCATGGGTGCCCTCACCCGGCGTGCGATTGAGGCCATGGAAACAGGCTTGATCCAATTGGTCGACAACTTACTTGATCAATTGGAAACGCGCAAAGAAGGCGATTTGATTGAAGATTTTGCGTCTGCCATCCCCGTTGAAGTGATTGGCAATTTGCTCAACATGCCGCACACCGATCGTGGGCCTTTACGGGCGTGGTCATTGGCCATTTTGGGAGCACTTGAACCTCGCATTTCCAGCGAACAAGAAGCCTTAGGCCATCGAAGCGTTCAAGAATTTTCAAGCTACCTGCGCGATTTGGTGGCCGATCGCAGGAAACACCCCGGCAATCCAGAGCAAGATGTTTTGACCCGCTTGATTCAAGGCGAATCCAGCGCACACAATACAGAGGTCTTGAGTGAAGTCGAGTTGCTTCAAAACTGCATCTTCTTGTTGAATGCAGGCCATGAAACCACCACCAATTTAATTGGCAATGCGCTGGTTTGTTTGCTTGAGCATCCAATGCAAAAGGCGATGTTATTGAATGACATTCAAGCAGCCCGACTGGCCAAACAAGAAGACCAAGTCCAGCAGATTTTGAACACGGCGGTGGATGAATTTTTACGTTTTGAAGCCTCTAATCAATTGGGCAATCGACGTGCAGTGCACCCCACCCAAATAGGCGGTGTTGATTTACCTGAAGGGGCTTTGGTCACGCTGTGCATTGGCGCAGCCAATCGTGACCCAGCGCAATTTGCAAATCCTGAATCACTCGATTTGAAACGCACAGACAACCGCCATTTGTCTTTCGGCTTTGGAGTACACCAATGTGCAGGCCTGAGTTTGGCTCGTCTTGAGGGGCGCATTGCCATTGGCCGTTTTCTACAACGCTTTCCCAATTATCATTTGGCGGCTGCACCTACACGCGGTGGCCGCGCTAGGTTTCGTGGCTTCTTGCACGCGCCCTTTGCCACAGGCCTCTGATCCCGACAACTACTGGAGACACCATGAACACCAACGATGACATTCAAGATGCTTCCGCTTTCGACAGCTTTGCAACGTTCTACCCATTTTATTTGAACGAACACAGCAACCGTACTTGCCGCCGTTTGCACTTTGTCGGATCTAGCTTGTCTTTGGTGTGTTTGGCCATGCTCGTCATGACAGGCAAACCACAGTATTTTTTATACGGCCTGCTCTGTGGTTATGGTTGCGCTTGGATTGGACATTTTGGTTTTGAGAAAAACAAACCCGCCAGTTTCAAACGCCCGCTATACAGCTTCATGGGAGATTGGGTGATGTACAAAGACATGTGGACTGGCAAGATCAAGTTTTGATCACGTCAGCCACACTCAATTGATCGAGCTGCATTTGCTGCCAAAGTAAGTCAGCCTTTTGAGGACGGGCCAACCAAAGCTTTTCAACCAAAGGGGCCAAAGGGGTTGCGGCCAAGTCAATCAGCAAAACCCATGTGCTGTCTGCTTTGGCATTGGCTTGCTCAATGCGTCCAATCCAAGCCAACTCATTCAAAGCATCCATGACCCGAATGGCATGGCGATGCTCAATGTGCAATTGGCTGGCCATGTCTTGCAAGCGCAGTCCTTGTGGCGAAGTCAGGCGCGCGTCATTGAGCAGTTTCAATACTTCTAGCGACAAACGAAATGACCAGCCGGGCCCATCAACTTGCCGCTTCGCTTGTCTGCCAATTTCTGGCAGGCTGGCTGTCAACACCGCGCCCAACAAAACGACCACCCAAGCGACATAAATCCAAACCAGCAAAATGGGAACCGCAGAAAAAGCGCCATAAATGGCAGAATAAGTTGGCATCTGCGCCAAATAAATCGCCAGCAGGTTTTTGGCCAATTCCAAACCCAAGGCCACCGCCACACCACCGATGAGGGCATGCCGCCAATCCACTCGGGTGTTGGGCAAGTAGTAATAAAGACCCGTCACAGTTGCGGCCAGCAAACCAAACTCAACCAAGTCGAGCATGCTGCGAACTGTGACTGGCAACCAATCGGCATAGTCTGACAAATAGCCCGTGAAAAGGTAAGACGAAATGGCCAAACTGCCACCCAAAAAAAGTGGTCCTAAAGTCAGTCCAGCCCAGTAAATCAAGACACGCTGCGCCCAGGGTCGTTGACGGCTCACTCGCCAAATTTGTCCCAAAGTGCGGTCAATGGTGACCAGTAGCGCCAAAGAAGTCATGACGACTGCCACCAAGCCCACAAGTCCCAAACGATTGGCTTTTTTAGAAAATTGCGTCAATGACCCCAAAACTTGCCGGGAAATGCTTTCGGGCACCAAGCTGTCGATCAGCCAGCGTTGCAGTTGGTCTTGAACCTTTGCAAAGATAGGAAATGCCGTAAAGATGGCCAAACCCAAGGTAAACAGGGGCACCAAGGCCAAAACCGTTGTGAAGGTCAATGAACTGGCGGTCATGCCCAGACGGACCTCGCGAAAACGTTGCCACAAGGTGCGCATCATTTGACGCCATGGAAACTGCAGAATTTCATTCAATGTGGCGCGAAAAGCTTCAATCGGGTTCATGACCGGTATGATGCCATCGCCATGAACGACTCTCATCAAAATTCATCTTTTCTCAGCCCTCAAACCATCGAATTCACCCGGTGGGCAGCTGTTTCCAGCCTTCTGGGTCTTATTTTGGTGGGTTTGGCATGGGAGCTGTGGCTTGCCCCACTCCGGCCGGGTGGCTCTTGGTGGGCCATCAAAGTGCTGCCTTTGTGCTGGCCCTTAGCCGGTCTGCTCAAAAACCGAATGTACACCTACCGTTGGGTGAGCCTCTTGGTTTGGCTCTATTTCATTGAAGGGGTGGTTCGCGCTTGGGGTGACCAAGGCTGGTCAGCGGGTTTGGCCAGCGCACAAACGGCGTTGTGCATTACTTTATTTGCAGCTTGCGCTTTGCACGTGCGTTGGC
The DNA here is from genome assembly GCA_041172085.1 of Pseudomonadota bacterium. GTDB lineage: Bacteria > Pseudomonadota > Gammaproteobacteria > Burkholderiales > Burkholderiaceae_C > Limnohabitans_A. Next base: position 3,457 of record JBEDKQ010000109.1, read on the forward strand.
GCTTTCAAATGGCCAAAGCCAATCCTTTGCCTGAACCATTACCCGAAACTTCAACTGCACCTTCTGACGCCTCGGAACCTAAAGCATGAGCGCCTTATTGGACAATTTGCGCCGCATATGCGGCAACGCCAACGTCTTGACGCATGACGACCCTCAAACCGATTTAAGTGCTTGGGAACGCGACTGGCGCAAACGGTCACACGGCCGCGCATTGGCGGTGGTCCGCCCTGCCAATGTTCAAGAAGTAGCCGCAGTGGTCAAGGCCTGCGCCAACACCTTCACCAGCATTGTTCCGCAAGGCGGTAACACGGGCTTGGTGGTTGGCTCTGTGCCCGATGAATCTGGCCAACAAGTTGTCCTCAGCCTACAGCGCATGAACCAAATTAGAACTGTGGATGCGGCCAACCTGACAGTGGTGGCCGAGGCGGGTTGTATTTTGCAAAACGTCCAAGAGCACGTGGACAAAGCAGGGTTCTTGTTCCCCCTTAGCTTGGCGGCTGAAGGCAGTTGCACCTTGGGCGGCAACTTAGGCACCAACGCTGGTGGCACGCAAGTGGTTCGCTTTGGCAACACCCGTGAGTTGTGTTTAGGATTGGAAGTGGTCACCGCCAGGGGTGAAATTTGGCACGGTTTGTCTGGCCTGCGCAAAGACAATACGGGTTATGACCTGCGCAATTTGTTGATTGGCAGTGAAGGCACCTTGGGCATCATCACGGCGGCCTGTATGAAGCTCTACCCAAAGCCTGCAGCGCAGCTCACCACTTGGGCTGCAGTGCCCAGCATGGAAGCGGCTGTAGCCTTGTTGGGCTTGGCACATGAACGTTTGGGTGCGGGTCTCACAGGCTTTGAGGTCATGGGGCAATTTGCCTTGAGCTTGGTCGACAAACACCACCCCCAATTGCGGGTGCCTTTGTACAAAGATACCCCCTGGTGCGTGTTGCTGGAAAACTCAGACCATGAGTCAGAAGAACATGCACGCAATGCCTTTGAAGGCCTGATGGAGAGTGCCATGGACAAAGGCTGGGTAACCGATGCTGTGGTGGCCGAGAGTTTGGCCCAGGCCCAAGTGCTTTGGCAAATTCGCGAAACCATTCCATTGGCGCAAGCCGATGAAGGCCTGAACATCAAACACGACATCAGCGTGCCCGTCTCCCGTATTCCGCAATTTGTGGCCGAAACAGACGCTTTGTTGCAATCCAAAATACCTGGTATTCGCTTGGTCAATTTTGGCCATTTGGGTGATGGCAATTTGCACTACAACGTGCAGGCCCCACAAGGTGAGGACGGTGCCGCTTTTCTGCGCGACTTTGAAGACACAGTGAACACTTGGGTGTTTGATCAGGTCAAGGCATTTAACGGCTCCATCAGCGCAGAGCACGGTGTGGGCAGCCTCAAAGCCGAAAAACTCACCCATTACAAAGATCCAACCGCTTTGGCCATGATGAAAGCCATCAAGCTAGCACTGGATCCCCAAAACATCATGAACCCCGGCAGAGTGATTAAAATTTAGGCTTCAGCCTAGAACGAACTTTCAGCTCTCTTTCACCTCTATTTGACCTGCCCATGACCTCACGCCCCATCCGCTCGCAATACGAAGATTTCATGCGCCATGTGAACGACCACGGCGTCTTCAAGGCAGACCGTACTGGCACGGGCACCACCAGTGTGTTTGGCCACCAAATGCGCTTTGATTTGAACGAGGGCTTTCCGCTGGTCACTACCAAAAAAGTGCACTTGCGCTCCATCATTCAAGAACTTTTGTGGTTCCTCACAGGTTCTAGCAACAACAACTGGTTGCGCGAACGCGGCGTCACCATTTGGGATGAGTGGGCCCGTGAAGACGGCGATCTGGGCCCTGTGTATGGCGTGCAATGGCGCAGTTGGCCTACGCCCGATGGCGGCCACATCGACCAAATTGAAGACGTCATTCGCACCCTCAAAACCAACCCCGATTCGCGCCGCATCATTGTGAGCGCGTGGAATGTGGCCGAGCTGTCCAAGATGGCCCTCATGCCCTGTCATGCCTTCTTTCAATTTTATGTGGCGCCGCCCCAAGTGGCCGGCGGCAAGGGCAAGCTCAGCTGCCAGCTGTACCAACGCAGTGCCGACATCTTTTTGGGCGTGCCTTTCAATATCGCAAGCTATGCACTGCTCACACACATGATGGCGCAGCAATGTGATTTGGACGTGGGCGATTTCATTTGGACTGGCGGTGATTGCCACATCTACAGCAATCACAAAGACCAAGTGGCGCTGCAACTTAGCCGACAACCCTTTGCCTATCCCACTTTGAACATCAAGCGCAAACCCGCTTCCATTTTTGAATACGAATACGAAGACTTTGAAGTGCTCGACTACCAATGTCACGAGGCCATCAAAGCACCGGTTGCTGTCTGATGAAGTTAAAGCTCATTTACGCGCGAGCGGCCAATGGCGTCATTGGTCTCAACAATCAAATGCCTTGGCATCTGCCTGAAGATCTGGCGCAATTCAAGCGCACCACCCTCGGCTGCCCTGTGTTGATGGGGCGCAAAACTTGGGAATCCATTCCTTCCAAATTCAGACCACTGCCAGGCCGTGCCAATTTGGTCATCACTCGACAAGCTGATTGGCAGGCTGATGGCGCTTTGGTGGTTCATTCCTTGGAAGAAGGCTTGAGTTTGGCCTTGGCCCATTGCCCTGAAGGCAAAGATTTGTGGGTGATGGGCGGCGCAGAAATATACGCACAGGCTGTTGATCTTGCTGAAGAAGCAGTGGTCACAGAAATTGACGCGGAATACAAAGGCGATGCCTTTGCACCCACGCTCAATTCGGCGTGGCACGAAGTGTCACGCGAATCTCATGTCACAACGACTGGCTTGAAATACAGCTTCGTCACTTACCAAGCATCACGCTAATTCTTTCAGGAGTAACTCACATGTCTGGACACGGCTTTCACGTTCATGGCCCTCACGATCACGAAATCGAACACGCCACACAAGGCCATGCCGAACACGGCGGCAGTCACACCAACTCTATTGCCATGTTCACAGCCGTCATTGCAACGGTGGGCGCTATCTTCTCGTACATGGGCGGTGCCACACAAGCCAATGCTGGTTTGTTTAAAAATAACGCAGCCATCAAAAAAACCGAAGCCTCTAACCAGTGGAACTATTACCAAGCCAAGAGCTCGAAACAAAACCTGAGCGAACTGGCCATTGAACTGGCACCTGTTGCCAAAAAAGAGTTTTACCAAGACGAAATCAAGCGCTACAAATCTGAAAAAGCAGAGATCAAACAAGGCGCAGAAAAATTAGAAGCCGAAGCCAAGGCATGGGATGACAAGTCTGAAAGCGAAATGCATTTGCACCATCGCTGGGCCCAAGCCACCACCGCCTTGCAAGTGGCCATTGCCATGGCCGCTATCGCCCTCATGACGCGCAAAAAGTGGTTAGAAGTGGCCATGTATGGCATGGGTGCAGTGGGCGTCGCCATTGGCGCATTGGCCATGCTGCACATTTAAAAATATGAAAATTGCCACCTGGAATGTCAACTCACTCACCGTGCGCTTGCCGCAGGTGATTGACTGGCTCAAAGCGCAAGAAGCCTTGGGCGCTGACCAAGCCATTGATGTGTTGGCTTTGCAAGAGCTGAAAATGACGGACGACAAGTTTCCGCATCAAGCCTTTACAGATGCTGGCTATCACGCGCAATGGTTTGGTCAAAAAACCTACAACGGTGTGGCGCTCATTTCTCGCACGCCGGCGGTAGACGTGGTCAAAAACATTCCAGGCTTTGAGGATGACATGTCGCGTGTCATTGCGGGCACCTTCGGCGATGTGCGCGTGATTGGCGGTTATTTTCCCAATGGCCAAGCGCCCGACAGCGACAAATTTGTTTACAAAATGCGCTGGCTGGAAGCCCTCAAAACATGGGTGCAACAAGAGATGGCCCAGTACCCCAAACTGGCACTCATGGGCGACTACAACATCACCTTTGACGATTTAGATGTGTGGGACCCTGTGGCCTTGGCCGGCACCATTCACTGCACACCCGAAGAGCGTGCGCACTTGAATGGTCTGATTGGCTTGGGCTTGCACGACAGCTTCAGGTTGTTTGAGCAACCCGAGAAAAGCTACAGCTGGTGGGACTACCGCGACTTTGGTTTCCGCAGAAACAGAGGCCTGCGCATCGATCACATCTTGGTGACCGATGCTTTGAAAGCACAAGCCACTGCGTGTGTGATCGACAAACAGCCGCGCAAAAATGAGCGACCCAGCGACCACACACCTGTGGTACTAAGCTTCAGCTAAACAGCTGCCACGCCTAGGCTGACAACCATCAGCCTAGTGCGTCGCATCTGCTTAGCCTTTGTGGGCGGCCATGGCCTTGCCCACTTCCAACGACCCCTGACCCGAACCCGAGCCAGGGACCAACTCGCCTGTTCTGTCTTTCACCTGAGCCATGGCCGCCAACAATTGTTCTGGTGTGTCGTCCGATACACCTAAATGAACACCTTGCGTGAGCGTGATGTTGGCCACTTCAAAGCTGCCAGCACCCGCGCAGATGATGGTGCGATTGGGTGCTTCTTCACAAGCCATCACCAGCATGGCAGGCACCACGGCTTGAGGCTCTAGCGCTTTCAAAACCGCCTCGGGCATCAAGCCTTCTGTCATGCGCGTTGCTGCTGTAGGCGCCAAGGAATTGACGCGAATGTTGTACTTCTCGCCTTCAATGGCCAAGGTTTGCATCATGCCGGCCAAGGCCATCTTGGCCGCACCGTAATTGGATTGGCCGAAGTTGCCGTACAAACCTTGCCGTACAAACCGCTGGACGACGTGGTCATGATGACGCGGCCATAGTTTTGGGCTTGCATGATGGGCCAGACTGCTTTGGTGCAATGTACAGCCCCCATCACGTGCACCTCCATCACCAAACGGAAATCGGCAATCTCCATTTTGGAAAAGCTTTTGTCGCGCAAAATGCCTGCGTTATTGACCAAGATGTCCACACGGCCCCACTTGTCCATGGCCTGCTTCACCATACCTTGCACAGCCTCGTAATCTGTGACGGAAGCGCCATTGGCGATGGCCTCGCCACCGGCTTTGATAATTTCATCGACCACGGCCTGCGCTGCGCTGACCGAGCCGCCTTCGCCATGAACGTTGCCGCCCAAGTCGTTGACCAGCACTTTGGCGCCGCGCTTGGCCAAGGCCAAAGCATGTTGTTTGCCCAATCCGCCACCG
>JBEDKQ010000110.1:0-23102 GCA_041172085.1 Pseudomonadota bacterium
ATTGACCAATTGCCATGCAATGGCCAACCAAATTTGATAACTGAACACACCCCATTTGGCTTTGGCATTCCAAGATGCAAACAGCGCTCTGGAGTTGTGATCTCCCACATCGACAGCCACCATTCGGCCCACGCGATCTGGGTGAACCGCTGCATACTCATAACCAAAGATACAACCCCAGTCGTGCAACACCAAGGTAATGGGTTGATGGGGACTGACCTGCTGCACCACTTCGTCAATCAAGGCCACCATTTCAAGGAGCGACTTGGGCGGTACCGGGGCATTGGCATCAAAGGCGGGCAAGGTAAAACGCACACACCGATGCGTGTTGCGCAATGCTTGAACGGTGTCGTTCCAAAGCGCCAGCGTATCTGGCCAGCCATGCAACATGAGCAATGTTTCTGCGCCCTGCCCTTCAATTTGAACTTCAACGCCTTGTATGTTGATGCGTTGAATTTGGGGCATTGCCACCGCGTTAGACATGGATCGCCTGCTTCAAGCGATCAACGCCTTCCAAAATTTTGTCTTCGCCCACCGTGGCAAAACTCAAGCGCAAGGTGCTGTGGTTGGGGTTTTGACAATAGAACGGTGCGCCAGGCACAAAGGCCACACCTTTGTCGATGGCCATTTTGGCAAAGGCATTGCCGTCCTTGACTTTGCCTTCGGCGCCCGTCAGGTGGGCCCACACAAACAAGCCCCCTTGCGGCTGCACAAAAGAAATGGCGTTGCCCAAATCTTTGCGCAGTGCATCGCACATGGTTTGTGCACGACCTGCATAGACCTTGCGAACATTGTCGAGGGTGGCTGGCATGCGGCCCGCTTTGAGGTAATGCGCGGCTGTGGCTTGCGCAAAGGTGCTGGTGTGTGCATCGCTGAATTGTTTGCACATGACAGCACGACTCAATAGCTCGGAGGGTGCAATCATCCAACCCACACGCAAGCCTGGGCTGAGGACTTTGGACAAGGAACCGCAATGCACCAACCAGTCGCGGCTACCTGGCACTTGCGAACTGAGGGCCAACAAACTGGGCGGCGGTGCGTCTTTGAAATACAAATCGCCGTAGGGATCGTCTTCCACCATCAGCGTTTCGTATTTGACGGCCAACTCGAGCAATTTTTTGCGGCGCTCTAAGCTGAGCAAGGCGCCAGTGGGGTTGCCAAAGGTGGGAATGACGTACACAAACTTGGGCCGATGTTCGGCAATCAGTTTTTCTAAGGCGTCGGTATTGACACCCTGACCATCGACAGGCGCAGAAATGAGTTCGGCGCCATACAAACGGAAACATTGAATGGTGGCCAAGAATGTGGGGCCTTCAACGATGACTTTGTCACCAGGGCTGATCATGGTTTTGCCAATAAGGTCGAGTGCTTGCTGACTGCCAGTGGTCACAATGAGCTGGTCTGCTGCCAAACCTGTCACGCCTTTTTGACCCATGAAGTGGGCCAACTGCTCGCGCAGGGGGCCGTAGCCTTCGGTGGCACCGTATTGCAAGGCAGCGCCTGGCTCTTGGCTTAAGGCCTGCGACGAGGCTTCGCGAATGCCTTCCACGTCAAACATGGCGCTGTCGGGAAAGCCGCCAGCAAAGCTGATGATGCCGGGTTTGCCCAGAAGTTTGAACAACTCCCGAATGGCTGAGGTCTCGACATTGTTCAAACGTTGGGCAAATTGCAAGGACATGGTGTATCTTCCACAAAACTCTGGGGTTCTAAACGTCTATTCTGACTTGAATTGACAGGGCTCAATGGCCACTTTGCTGATATTTTCTCTCATGAACGCTCACAACATCGAACTCTTTTTTCACACCTTGCAAGCCGCCAACCCGCTGCCCACCACCGAGCTGGCCTACACCTCGGTGTTTGAATTGCTCACGGCTGTCTTGTTGTCTGCTCAGGCCACCGATGTGAGTGTGAACAAAGCCACGCGCAAACTTTTTCCAGTGGCCAACACGCCTGAAACCATTTTGGCCTTGGGCCAAGAGGGCCTAGAAAGCTACCTCAAGACCATTGGCCTGTACCGCAACAAAGCCAGCAACTTGCTCAAAACTTGCCGCATCTTGATTGACCAACATGGCGGCCAAGTGCCGAGGTCTCGCGAGGCTTTGGAAGCTTTGCCCGGCGTGGGCCGCAAAACCGCCAACGTGGTGCTCAACGTGGCCTATGGCGAGCCCACCATGGCGGTCGACACGCACATCTTTCGAATGGGCAACCGCACCGGTTTGGCGCCCGGCAAGACGCCCCTAGAAGTTGAATTGAAATTGCTCAAGCGCATTCCAGAAAAGTATTTGGTCGATGCGCACCACTGGCTCATCTTGCATGGTCGCTATGTGTGCCAAGCGCGCAAACCTTTGTGCCCGCAATGCGCGGTGTCGGCCTATTGCAGCTTCAAACCCAAAACAGCTTAAAACTACTTGGGCAAAGCAACCCAGCGCGTCACATCGCCTTCTTGCCACTCACGCCATTGCAGTCGGTTTTGAAATACTTCTGACAAAGCGTGATGCGTAGCGCTGGCATGGGGCGCTCCCGCATGCACCAAGCTGCCTTCAGACATCACCCACACACGGTCGGCCTGCAATGCCAAGTTGAGTTCGTGCAGCACGCTAAGTACCGCAGCACCTTGCTCGGTTAGGCAACGCACCCACTCCAACCAGTCGGCTTGGTGTGGCAAATCGACCCCCGCCAGCGGTTCGTCCATCAGGTACACATCGGCCTGAACGGCCAATGCACGCGCCAGCAGCACACGTTGTCGTTCGCCACCCGAGAGTTGCCCCAAACTGCGCGTGCGCCAATCCCAGGCCTGCACGGTTTTCAGGGCCACTTCCACCACAGCGCGATCTTGCGCGCTGGGCGACGCCAACCAAGTTTGATGCGGCAAGCGCCCCAGCATGGCCACGTCATACACCGTTAGATCGTCTTGCCCTGCTTCTGCTTGCCCCAGCCAGGCCAATGTTTGTGCTCTGTCACGCCGCGGCCAATGGGCCCACGGTTTGCCCAACAACTCAACATGCCCCTCAGCGGGCGTTAAGCCTGCCAAGGCTTTGAGCAAACTTGATTTGCCAGCGCCATTGGGCCCCACCAAGGCAACCCACTCTCCGGCGTTTAATTCAAGTGACACTTGGTGAACGGCTTTGAACGCGTCATGCCGTACAGACACCTTGTCTGCTTTCAAGACGACCTTGGGCAATGCGTTCATGGTCTGCCTTTTCCGTGCGTTAAGGATTTGCCGGTCATGCCGTGCATCAGAAACAACATGTAGCCCCCGCCCAAGATGGCCGTTAAAACACCCACGGGCAATTCTGTGGGCGCCATCAAACCTCGCGCCAGCAAATCGGCACTGCCCAGCAACACGGCACCCATGAGGCAAGACAAACTGAGGGTTTTGCCATGAACGGCTTTGACCCTGGCACGAACCAAGTGCGGCGCTGCCAAGCCCACAAATGCAATCAGCCCTGTTTGCGCAACCGCAGCTGCCGTGCACAGCGCCAGCACAGCCAACAAAAGCCAACGCAAGGACTTCACAGGCAATCCCAAACTGAGGGCCGTGGACTCGCCCAAGGCCAAGCCATCGAGCAATGGGCTGGCCGCTACAGACACCACCCATGACACCCCCAGCACCGCCAGCATCAAACCACAAGCTGACCAACTGACATAGGCGGTAGAGCCCAGCATGAAGGATTGCACCGAACCTTGAATTTGGGGAAACATGACCAACAACAAAGAAGCCAAAGCGCCAAAGACCACACCCACCACCACACCCGCTAGCAACAACCGCAGCGTATGTTGTACGCCCCAAGATAAAACCAATGACAAAGCCACGGCCAACCAAGCACCCAAGAAGGCCATGCCTGTGATGCCCATTCGCATAAACCATGGCGACATGTTGAGCTGACTGAGCAACACCATGCCAATGGCCACCCCTAAACTGGCACCCGAGGCACTGCCGAGCAAATAGGGGTCGGCCAGAGGGTTTCTAAACAATCCTTGGGCCAACGCACCTGCCAATCCCAGCAAGGCCCCTGCCAAACAAGCACCCAAAGTTCGGGGCAAACGGATGTCTGCAATCAAACTGGCATCGGCTTGAACTTGTGACCACGCAAATCCTTCGCTGCCCACCAAAGCACCCAAGCCCACAAGCAGCAAAAGCAAGCATGACAACTGCATGGCCAAGCGCTGAGAAGATGGGACTTTGCGTGCGTTCATTCTGGAAACAATCTTTTCAAGCAAGCCACCATCAGGTCGGCCGCTTCAGGAATGCGCGGACCCGATCGCACCACAATGTCCGATTGCGCAGGTGAAAAAGCGCAAATTCTTTGTTGCGCAATGGCTTCGATGCGTTGCCAACCAGGACGGCTTTTGAGGTCAGTGGCAGTGCGTTCACCCATGAAAATAATTTGTGGATTGGCCTTCACCACAAATTCGGGATTGACTTGTGGAAATGCGCCCATGCTGGCTGTTACCACATTGACCAAGCCCAAACGCTTGAGTGTTTCGCCAATGTAAGAAACCTCACCCGCTGCAAAATAACCACTGCCAGCTTCAAAATAAATGCGCATGCCTTTGGCTTTTGCAGGCACGCGCAAAGCCGCTGCATCCAATTTTTGCTGAATGCTGTGCCACAAGCTTTGCGCGCGTTCTTGTGGCTGCGGCAAATGCAAAGCGCCCGCAATCAGTTGAATCACGCGGCGCATGTCTTCCTGATTTTGGGGCTCAAGGGCCACCACCTTGATGCCCATCGATTCCAAGCGTTGTGTCACGCGCGAAGAGCGCGCCAGTAGCACCAAGTCGGGTTTGAGTTTGACCAAGGCTTCTAGTTGCGTGTCGTCAATGCCGCCCAATTGGGGCAAGGTCTTGACGCGTTCAGGCCAATTGCTGTAGCGATCGACCCCTACCAAGCGATCGCATGCTTGAAGCTCGCACACAATCTCGCCCAAAGAGGGCAACAAGGTGATGACGCGCTGCGGGGCCTTGTCGATGGATACGACGCGTCCCCGGTCATCGGTCAAACTGAAGGCTGAAGAAGCTGGCGTGGCCGCGTTCTGTGCTATCGACATCAACGGCAACAGGCTGGCCCATAAGGCCATACCGGCTAACGCTAATTTCAATGAAGAACTTGCAGCACAGCGCATGAACTTTGGCCTTAGCGCGCAGGCGCCCAATGCAAGCCTACAAACAATCCACGCTTGGGCATGTTGTAGCCATAAATGCTTTGGTAGTTTTGGTTGGTGGCGTTTTCAAGTCGCAGGTTCAACCGCAGCGCTTGAGTCAGCGCACGGCTGGCCGTGACATCTAACAAGGTATAGGCGGCCAATACTTTTGAGTCATCGCTGCGGGCACCGGTGTAACGAACTTGAAGTCCGGTATCCCACACACCAAGGCTTTGCGTCAAGCCAGCCTGCGCCAGTGATTTGGCCCTGCGAGCCAAGGCCTGATGCGTGGTGTCGTTTTGCGGATCTTGCGACGTCATGCTGATGCGCCACTGCTGCAAGCCCCAGCCGAGTGTTTGCACCTGGCCACTCAAGGCCAGTTCAACCCCTTTGTTGTTTGCTTTGGCAATGTTGGTGCGATTCCATTCCGAATCGTTGTCGATCAAATCGGTGTACTTGTTTTCAAATGCTGTAAGACGTGCTTGCCAACTTGCTTGGATGTATTGCATGCCAACTTCGTTGGACCTGGCTTTTTCAGGCCTTAGCAAGGGGTTGCCACCCCAAGGGTAGTACAGGTCGTTGAAAGTGGGCGCCATGAAACCAGTGGAAGCACTGGCCTTTAAACGCAAAGCGGGGGTTACAAAGTACGCATAGCCTGCGTACCAAGTGTTGGCATCGCCAAAATCGGAATACTGGTCACGGCGCACGTTGAGTTGCCATTGCTGATTGTCCAGTTTGCCTTGGTACCCTAAACGCCAAGAATCCAACGAACGCTCGGTTGGGTTGTATTCAGTGTCGCTGGCAATTTTTTGACGCGTGCTTTCATAACCCGATGTCAGGGAATGCTGGGGCCAAAGGGTCCAGACCGCGCCCACCGACGATGTTTGGGACTTTGAATTGACAAAGTAGGGATAGGCTGTGGTAGCCGCATTCAGCTTGTCTTCTTGCTGTCCGACTGAGAGATCCCATTGCAAGGAGGGTGATGCTTTGTAGCTGGCATTGAACAGCGCATTGCGCAGCACACTCTTCGATTCATCGGCTTGGTTGGCAGGGCCCCATTGGCTGTCGTATTGAACCGTGGCATGGGTCTCGCGCAGCATCAAGCCCACACGACCTGCCTCAAAGACTTGCGAGAAATTGACGGCATTGGACTGCCGGTTGTAGCCATCGCGATCGGGGTTGGTGCCAGGCCTTTGCAAAGGGTTGATGGCATTGAAGCCCTGTGTTTGTACGTTCTCCACAGAGGCATTCACCCCAAAACCAGAAGCCCAATTTTGTCCTGCACTCACTTGGCCGCTTCTGAAACTGTTGGCACCCACTTGACCGTTGGCTTCTAGCCAGGGGCCTTTGAGCGCACTGGCAGCATCAACCGAGTTTTGGCGCGTGAAAATTTGCACCACGCCGCCCAATGCAGCGCTGCCGTACAAACTGGACACATTGCCTCGGACCACTTCGATGCGCTCAATGCCACTCAGAGGCAGATGTTCTAGCGCTGCCAAATTGAAATTCAGATTGTTCATGGGCAAGCCGTCGACCAGCACGAGTGCGTGGCGCGATTCAGCACCGCGCATGAACAAGGAGGCAACGCCGCCCATGCCGCCCGATTGGCTGACTTCCATGCCCACCAGGTTTTGCAAAAGCGTGGGCACATCACGCGCCTGTGAGCGTTCAATGTCCGCCCGCGTGATCAGAGACACATCGGGCAAGGCGTCTTGTGCACGCTGCAACACTCGGCTGGCCGAAATGACCAAGTTGGGTTGCAAGCTTTGAGACATGGCTTGGGGTGTCAAGGCCATGGCTGAAGCCAGGGTGGTGAGGGCCAGGCCAAAACGCTTGGCAACGGGTGTAGAAACACGCAAAGAGGAAACAATCCTGACAAGAGGAAACGCTGAAATTTTCATGATGACATCAACAAAAAAGGTTCTCACCGCCTTCCCCGACAGTGCATGAACGTACGGCTCACCCGAGGGTGAGCCACCTTGTTGGCCGGTATCCGGGCTAAGCAGAGCAACCTTCATCACCTTCCCAAATGCCTGTTTCAGGGCACTCAGTGGCGACTGATGAAAGCGGGGCAAAAAGCCCGTCTGCTGACCGTTGCGGGGGCAGCGCAGGTGAAGTTGGCCCCGTAAGGGCGTTCTCTCCTGCTTCCCGTTGAACTGAAACTTGTGAACCAAATCTCGAGCACCAACACAGATGATTGTAAGATCAGACCTTGCACCAAGCCTACAATGTTTGAAATTACAATGGCTCTGACATGACGAACCAGACTACTGTCGACCAGATTGCAGACCGCGTCGAGCATCTTTTGCTCCGGCACGAAGAATTGCAAAAAACAAATGCACTGTTGCAGCAGCAGGTGTTGGCCATCTCTCACGAGCGCGACCTGCTCAAGTCCAAGCTGGCTGCGGCACGCTCGCGCGTAGACGCCCTCATCGAGCGTCTGCCCCAAAACTCCTCCTCAGAAGCCGATTCATGAGCACCAAGCAGCTAGAAGTTCAAATCATGGGTCAAAGCTATTTGCTGGGCTGCCCTGTGGGCGGAGAAGCGCGCTTGTTGGCCGCCGTCGACAAAGTTGACCAGGCCATGTGCAAGGTCCGAGATGCCGGCAAAATCAAAGCACGCGACCGAATTGCCGTACTGGCCGCCCTCAACTTGGCCTTTGAACAAGCCGAGCCAACAGACAATGCCGCACCAGCGCCCAGTGCACAGGCAGCTGCGGCCCAATTAGAAGCGCCCGCCCTTAGCAACGCAGACAACGAGCGCTTAAGCCAACTCCTCAAGAAGCTAGACCAGGCCCTGCACCAAGACGGCCAGCTTATTTAAGGCAGTGCCAACACCCCGATGAGGGTATCTCACAGCGCAACTTGTTGGGTGCGCCTACAATCCCCTTGTCTGCAGTGCATGCTGGGCTTTATATTTCCTTGAACCAATGCTCTTAGAGCCCGGGCTTGGTACATTGTCTGGTGAGCGTGATCGTCTCGCGTCCAGATGAACCCAACGCCAGTCTGCCCTCGCCCACCTGAACCCCGGTTCAGGATGCCGGTCCAGTGGCACTTGCAGACACCTTTTTAAAATGCATCTCGAATCCGCTGGTAGGAGGCCCACATGAAGTGGCTGCGTTATTCACACCAAGGCCAAGTTGGCTTGGCTCAATGGGTGGGCAACACCCTCCATGTTCATGAAGGCGCCTTGTTTGAAAACCCAAAACCCACGGGTGTCACTTTGCCTTTGTCAGATGTTGAAGTTTTAGCGCCTTGCCAGCCCACCAAAGTTCTGGCCCTGTGGAACAACTTCAAAGCGGCAGCCCAAAAAAATGGCTGGTCTACGCCCACAGAGCCGCTCTACTTTCTCAAATCGCCCAACTCTTACTCACACCATCTTCAAGCAGTCCTCAGACCCCAACAAGATGTGGGCAGGGTTGTGTATGAAGCCGAACTGGGCATCGTGATTGGCAAGCGTGGCCGCGACATTGCCCTGGAAGATGCAGCGCAACACATCTTTGGTTACACGTGCGTGAACGATGTGACTGCGGTTGAATTGCTGCGCTCAGACAGCAGCTTTGAACAATGGACTCGGGCTAAGAATTTTGATGGCTTCACCCCATTTGGCCCCTGCATCGAAACCGACTTAGATGCCAACCAAGCCATTGTGACGGCCAAAGTGAACGGCCGTGAGCGCCAAAATTATCCCGTCAGTGACATGTTCTTCTCACCCGCAGAATTGGTGGCCAAACTCTCGAGAGGCATGACTTTAGAGGCCGGTGACATCATTTCTTGTGGCACCTCTTTGGGGGCCATGCCTTGGCAAAACGATGCAGTGGTCGAAGTGACCATTGAAGGCATTGGCACTCTCTCCAACACCATGAAAGAAGCAGCATGAGTTTGAACATTGCCATTGTGGGCGCTGGCGCCATTGGAGGTTACCTCGGTGTGAAGTTGGCCTTGTCGGGTTGCAACGTGACGTTCATTGCGCGGGGCGAAAATCTAAAAGCCATTCAAGCCAATGGCATGACCCTCACACTGGAAGACGGAACATCGCTGCATGCCCCCCAAGTCAAAGCCTGCACCATCGACCAAGCCACACCCCACGACTATGTGTTCTTAACCATGAAGTCGCATCAGGTCAGTCCTGTTGCCGCCGACATTGGGCGCCTCTGCCAAGACAACACTGCGGTGGTCACCCTGCAAAACGGAGTGCCATGGTGGTACTTCTACAACCTGGTGGGCGAGTACCAAGATCGCCAACTCAGCTCCATCGATCCAGGGGGGGCACAGTGGCAACACATTGGCCCTCAGCGCGTCATTGGTGCGGTGGTCTACCCTGCTGCCGAATTGATTGCGCCTGGCGTTGTCAAGCTCATTGAGGGTAACCGCTTTACTTTAGGTGAGCCCAGTGGCGAGAAATCAGAGCGGGTTGGCAAATTGGCTCAGGCCATGATTGCCGCAGGGTTCAAAACCCCAGTGTCTACAGACATTCGCAGCGAGTTGTGGGTCAAGCTGTGGGGCAACCTCACCTTCAACCCTGTGTCTGCTTTAACGCACGCCACTCTAGAAGATATTTGCAACTTTGACCTCACCCGCAATTTGGCCGCCCGAATGATGGCGGAAGCGCAAACTGTGGGCGAAAAATTGGGCGTTCAATTCAAAATTAGCATCGACAAACGCATTGCCGGCGCACAAGCTGTGGGTGCCCACAAAACTTCCATGTTGCAAGACATTGAGCATGGCAAAGCTTTGGAATTAGAAGCACTCTTAGGCAGCGTGATTGAATTGGGCAGAATTTGTAACATGCCCACCCCCACACTCGACTCGGTTTACGCCATGACGCGCTTGCTCGAGCAGAGTGTGTTGAGAAAAGGCAAAGGCCTTAGCCTCGACTGAGTTTTTTGAAGGCCCCCAACAAGGGCCACAAAAGCATGATCAGCGCCAAGCCGGTAATGGAACCTGCCAAAGGTGTGACCACAAAAATCTCCAAGCTGCCTTTGGACATGAGCATGGATTGTCTAAAGCTGCTTTCGGCCATGTCCCCCAAAACCAAGGCCAAGACCAAAGGGGCCATGGGATATTTGAGCTTTTTAAAGGCATAACCCATCAGGCCAAAGACGAGCATCAAGGCAACATCCAGTAAGCTGTTGTGAACCGTGTAGGCACCCACAGCGCAAATCACCACAATGACGGGTGCAATGATCGAGAATGGTATTCTTAAGATGGCGGCCCACCAGGGCACCGTGGTCAAGACCACGATCAAGCCCACAATGTTGCCCAAGTACATGGAGGCAATTAAACCCCACACAAAATCTTTTTGCTCGGTGAACAACAAGGGACCGGGTTGAAGTCCCCAAATTAAAAGGCCACCCAATAAAACGGCCGCAGTGGGAGATCCCGGAATTCCCAGCGTCAGCATGGGCAGCAAGGCGCTGGTGCCAGCAGCATGGGCCGCTGTTTCTGGTGCAATCACACCCTCAATGGCACCTTTGCCAAAGTTTTCAGGCTGTTTTGAAATGCGTTTGGCCGTGCCATAACTCATGAATGAAGCGGGCGTAGCGCCTCCTGGCGTAATGCCCATCCAGCAGCCAATCAAACACGCGCGCAATGAAGTAGCCCAATATTTAGGCAATTCTTTCCAAGTGTCGAGAACATCTCTTAGGCTAATCCGACCCTTCTGTCCTTTAAAAGCCAGGCCCTCTTCCATGGTGAGCAAAATTTCGCCAATGCCAAACAGACCAATCACGGCGATCAAAAAGTCAAAGCCTTTGAGCAAACTTTCTTGGCCATAGGTCATGCGCAATGTGCCGGTCACACTGTCCAAGCCTACCGCTGCCAGTGCAAAACCCAGCATCATGGCCAACAAGGTTTTGACGGGAGGCTCTTTGCTCATGCCAATGAAACTTGAGAATGTCAGCAACTGAACTGCAAAGAATTCAGGCGGGCCAAAATTGAGTGCAAATTTAGCCACGACAGGCGCCAAAAATGTCACCATCAGAACAGCCACCAAGGCGCCCACAAATGACGACGTGAAAGCCGCAGTTAAGGCCTGAGCGGCCCTGCCCTTTTGCGCCATGGGGTAGCCATCAAAGGTGGTTGCTACCGACCATGGTTCTCCAGGAATATTGAACAGAATGGACGTAATGGCGCCGCCAAACAAGGCACCCCAGTAGATGCAAGACAACATGATGATGGCAGACGTGGGAGACATGCCAAAGGTGAGCGGCAGCAAAATGGCCACACCGTTGGCGCCACCCAAACCAGGCAACACACCTATCAAGACTCCCAAAAAAATACCAATGAGCATGAAGCCAATGTTGGGCAGTGTCAGCGCAACTGCAAAGCCCTGAAACAGGTTATTGAGTTCATCCATGATCAATACCCCATCCAAGTTTCAATGAAGCCTTTTGGCAACGGCAACTTGAACCAAACTTCAAACAAGGCAAACAAGGCTGCACTGATGCCAAAGCCAACCGTGATTGATTTGAAATAACTGTACTTGCCTTGCCAAACCATAAAGGCTGCAATGAAAATGAGAGATGACATGTAAATTCCCATCACAAAAATGGCGGCCGTGAAAACCGTTGTGGGAATGAGCATGAGCAACATCAAACTGAACTCATGCTTTTCTGCAAACACTTCTTTGCCGTCGTCTTGCTTCCAAGAAAGCAAGGTTTGCAAAATAACCCATGCAGAACCGCCCAACATTAGGCAGCCAATGTAGAAAGGAAAGTAGCCGGGCTCTGGGCCGTCACTGCCCCATGATTTGCCTACGCGAATACTGTCCGTAATGACCAACAAGCTCACACCCGCAAAGCAGGCAGCCACCAATAACTCCATCCACCGCATTTGCAGGTGTGAATCTGATTTCATGATGAGGTCCTTGCGTTGTCTTATTTGGCCAAGAAGCCGGCTTCACGCATCAAGCGGAAATGCTCCACCTCCGCTTTGAGCAACCAGTCTTGAAATTCCTGCCCCTTTAGAAAAGTGTCTTTGAAAGCACCCGTTTCCATGAATTCTTTCCACTCAGGAAGTTGTCGTACTTTTTGGAAAACATCGTTGTAATAAGCCACTTGCGCTGGCGTAGATTTAGGCGCCATAAAAATACCGCGGAGCATCAGGTACTCCACATCAAGACCTTGTGATTTGCACGTGGGGATGTCTTTCCAAGACTGCGTGTTGGTAATCTTTTTAGGGTAAGGCATGACCTGTGAATCAAATACACACAGGGCTCTTAAGGTGCCGCCCTTCCAATGGGCTACCGCTTCAATGGGGTTGTTCACAGTGGTGTCTACATGTTTACCCACCAATTGCACAGCCACATCACCACCCCCTTTGAATGGGATGTAGATCATTTTTTTGTCTGTGGCTTTTTCGATCGCCACCGTGATGATTTGGTCTTCTTGCTTAGAGCCCGTACCGCCCATTTTGAATTTGCCAGATTCAGCTTGTTTCATGGCTTTGGTGAAGTCTGCTACCGTTTTGTATGGAGAGTCGGCATTGACCCAGAAAACAAATTCATCCAACGCCAACATGGCTACTGGCGTGAGGTCTTTCCAATTGAAAGGCACACCGGTTGCCAAGGGAGTGGTGAATAAATTTGACAGGGTGATGATTATTTTGTGGCCATCCGGCCTAGCGCCTTTGGCCTCTAAAAATCCTTCGGCACCTGCCCCTCCTGCTTTGTTGACCACCACCAAGGGCTGCCCCATGAGCTTGTGTTTGGTGATCACGCCCTGAAGAAAACGGGCCATCTGATCGGCGCCTCCACCCGTCCCTGCAGGAACAATGAATTCAACGCTCTTGGTGGGCTCCCAATTCGATTGGGCGTAAGTGCTGCAGGTGAATGAACTACACACCACCAAGGCAGCTGCTTTGATGAACATCTCAAGACGATTTTTCACAACAAACTCCTTGGTAATTTTGTAAACTAAACAGTATCGTAATAGAATGATCTGTCGTTTGTCGAGTTGAAGTTCCCCTTAAACAACACTTTTCACCCATACTAATGAAAACCCTAATAGAACTTTTAGCAGCCGGAAATGCCGAATCGGTTTGTTTGACGGCTGCCAACAGTGCGCCTCTCACCTACACAGGTCTGCGCCAACTCAGGCAATATGTCCAAGCTCAATTCAATCAGGTTGGCATCGGCAGAAACGATCGCGTAGCCTTGGTTTTGCCTAACAGTGCAGAGATGGCCGCCAGCTTTGTCACAGTTGCTTGTTGCTGCACCTCAGCCCCACTTAACCCTAGTTACCGCGCAGATGAGTTTGAGTTTTATCTCAACGACTTGAATGCCAAGGCTTTGGTGGTTGAAAAAGGCTCCACCAGTCCAGCGGTTGCCGTGGCCGCCAAAATGGGCATTGCGCTGATTGAACTCGAGCCTACCCCCAACTTGGGCGCTGGCTCTTTCACACTGAACATGAACGGCCTTGACCACAAAGCCGCTCAGCATCCTGGTGATGCACAGCCCGACGATGTGGCCTTGGTGCTTCACACCTCTGGCACAACTTCTCGACCCAAAATTGTGCCCCTGACCCATCGCAATGTGAGTGCCTCTGCACAAAACATTGCCACCAGCACACGCTTTAGCAGCACAGATCGCGGCTTGAATGTGATGCCCCTGTTTCACATTCACGGACTCATTGCAGGTATCTTGGCGCCCTTGTCACAAGGCGGTGAGGTTTATTGCACCAGTGGCTTCAATGCCCTGAAATTCTTCAGTCAAATGGACGAAGTCAAGCCCACTTGGTACACCGCTGTGCCCACCATGCACCAAGCTATTTTGTCTCGCTCAACCAACAACAAAGAAGTGATTGCAAGGGTGCCGCTGCGGTTCATTCGCTCGTCGTCGTCGTCATTGCCGCCACAAGTTTTGGCTGAACTCGAAGCAACCTTCAAAGCGCCTGTGATTGAAGCCTACGGCATGACCGAAGCGGCTCACCAAATGGCTTGCAACCCATTGCCGCCAGGCCAAAGAAAACCGGGCACTGTGGGTCTGGCTGCAGGTCCTGAAATTGCCATCATGAACGCCGAGGGTGACCTCCTGCCAACAGGCAGCACCGGCGAAATTGTGATTCGAGGCAACAACGTCACGCCGGGTTATGAGAACAACGAAAAAGCCAACGCTGAAGCCTTCACCAATGGCTGGTTCAGAACGGGTGACCAAGGCGTGATGGATGCTGAGGGCTACGTCAGCATCACAGGAAGACTGAAAGAAATCATCAACCGCGGCGGCGAAAAAATCAGCCCACGCGAAGTCGATGAAGTTTTAATGGACCACCCTGCTGTCGCTCAAGTGGTTTGCTTTGGTATTCCCCATGAAAAATTGGGTGAAGAAGTGGGTGCAGCCGTGGTACTTCGCGAAGGCATGACGGCCACTGAAAAAGAACTTCGCGACTACACGGCCACCCGTTTGGCAGATTTCAAAGTACCCCGTAAAGTTTTGCTGATGGACGAAATTCCAAAAGGTGCGACAGGTAAATTACAACGCATTGGCATGGCCCAAAAGCTCGGACTGGCCTGAGTCCATGGAACTCCAAGTATTTTTAGAATTAGGTGTCACTGGCTCAGTTGTCGGCTTCATGGCGGGCTTACTGGGCTTGGGCGGTGGGTTGCTCATGGTGCCCGTGCTCAGTTTCTTGTTGGGCAACATGGGGGTGGCAGAAGACCTGTCCATCAAAATGGCCATCGTCACTTCAATGTCCACCATTTTGTTCACCTCCATTTCGAGCGTGCGAACGCACCACAAACTGGGGGCTGTGCGCTGGGACTTGGTCAAGGGTTTGGCACCCGGTATTGTGATTGGCAGTGCGTTGGCCAGCCTCTGGATTTTTGTGGCCGTCAAAGGTGCAACTTTGGCCATTTTGTTTGGGGTCTTTGTGTCTTACTCAGCCTTCCAAATGTTCATGGACAAGAAACCAAAGCCTTCGCGTCAAATGCCTGGATTTGTGGGTCAGTTGGGCATGGGCGGTCTGATTGGCATGCTCTCCGGTTTAGTCGGTGCTGGCGGTGCGTTCGTTAGCGTGCCCCTCATGACCTGGTGCAACGTGGCCATTCACAATGCCATTGGCACCAGTGCTGCTTTAGGCTTCCCTATTGCACTGGCCAACGTCACAGGGTTTGTCATCAGTGGCCTTCAGTTGGACAACCTGCCCCCTGGTGCCTTTGGCTACATTTGGCTGCCTGGCATGTTGGTCATTGCCTGCTTTAGTGTGGTAACAGCACCCTTTGGTGCGCGCGCTGCACACCGACTTCCTGTTAAAAAATTAAAGCGCGTATTTTCTTTTTTCTTGGTGTTTTTGGCCATGTACATGTTCAACAAAGGCATGAACGCCGCCTAATCAGGCGCTTCAATGCCATTTGATTTTTTATGTCACGCACTTTTTATGTCACGCACCATGGGGCTTGGCTGTGAGCCAAGCCCATCCACAAAGTCCAGCCTGAAGTCAGAGTCAAGGTCAAACCCGCCAAACGAATACCCCAAGCGCCATCACCGATACTTTTGAGTTTTAAAAGAAGCCATGGCGCAAACCCCAAGCTCAAACCACTGCCCAACGCAAAGCAGGCCATGGTGAGCGCACCGTCGATGACGTTGCCCGTCAGAGCCGCCACCATCAAGGCGGAATAGAGCAAACCGCAGGGCATAAAGGCCCACAGCATGCCCACTGCAACAGGTGCGACGCTTCCTACGTTGGCGTTCAAACTGCGAATTTTGGTCCAGAGTTGTCGGGCACTTTGATCAAGCCACACGGGTTGCTTGGCTTGCCAAAGGGTTGCTTGGCTTGCCAAATCAACAACAAACCCAAGACCATGGCAGCCACATGCAACATACTCCACACAGGCCGAAGCGCCTTAGATTCCATGGTAAGCCAACCCAAGACCTGCACACTGAAGGCCGCCAATCCGCCCATCAGGCTATATCCCAACCAGCGCCCTGCTTGAAAAGAAATTAAGACCCGATTTTGATGAGCACCTGCTGCGTGACCCATGCCAGCACAGGCTGCGCCGCACATGGCCACGCAATGGGGCCCACCGACCAGGCCCATGATCAAAGCCGTGAGGGCCAAGGATGTCTGCATAGAGCGTTAGATAATTTTTGAGAAGCGAGTTCTGTTGCGATCGGCTTGCAGGTATTTGTCAAACACCATGGCCACACCCCGAACAAAAAACCAGCCCATGGACTCTACCAAACCTTGTGCTTGCAGGCTTTGCAATTGGTTGAATTCAGGGGCGAAATATTTTGTAGCATCGATTAGCCACGCTTCATTGAATGCGCCATATTGCACTTGGCCTTGACACATGAGGGCCATGATCCAGGCGCGGCGAATCAGGTCATCGCGGGTCAAGGCAAGGCCTTTCACAATGGGCAATTGGTGGTTGTCAAGCATGTCCACGTACTCGTCCATTGTCTTGGCATTTTGGCTGTAGGTGCCGCCCATGCGCCCAATGGCCGATACGCCCAAACCAATCAGGTCACAATCGGGTTGCGTGCTGTAGCCTTGAAAATTGCGGTGCAAGCGGCCTTGTCGCTTGGCCACTGCCAACGCGTCTTCAGGCAATGCAAAGTGATCCATGCCCACATAGACATAACCAGCGCCCATGAGGGCATCCATCGATCTGGACAACATGTCGATCTTGCTAGAGGCTACAGGCAAATCGGCTGCCAAAATACGCCGCTGCGGTTTGAAACGCTCTGGCAAGTGCGCGTAGGCATAAAGCGCAATGCGATCGGGCCGCAATTCGTTCACTTGCTTTAAGGTGCGGTCAAATGATTCTGCCGTTTGTTTGGGCAACCCGTAAATCAAATCAACATTGACTGATTCAAAACCAATTTGTCTTGCAGCGGCAACCAGGTCAAAAACTTGTTCTGCGGGTTGAATGCGGTGAACTGCCTTTTGCACTTCGGGGTCAAAATCTTGAACACCAAAACTCAAACGGTTAAAACCCAATTCAAACAAGACCGCCAAGCGCGCCTTGTTGACCGTGCGGGGATCGACCTCGACTGAATATTCGCCGCCCGGCACAAAACTGAAACTGCGCTTGAGCACAGCCATCAATTTTTTCAATTCTGTGTCACTTAAAAAAGTAGGCGTGCCGCCGCCCAAGTGCAATTGGCTGACCGAATGACCCAATCCAATCGAAGCCGTATACAGGGCCACTTCTTTCTCCAAATAGAGCAAGTACGGCTCGGCGTTCTCATGGTGCTTGGTAATGATTTTGTTGCACGCACAGTAGTAGCACAGCGATTCACAAAACGGAACGTGCACATAAATCGACAGCGGTCTGTTTTTTTGCCCCAGACCTTGGTTGCGCAAGTTGAGCGCCGCATGCAGGTCGGTTTGAGAAAAAGCCTCTACAAATCGATCGGCCGTTGGGTACGAGGTGTAACGGGGCCCAGGCACATCGAAGCGTGTCAGTAATTCAGGCGTCAGAAAAGACATTCGAAAATCCCCAGGGCTGTCATATTTGTAGGTTTTGATTAATGTGCCTTCTGTGTTGCCCCTTAAACTTGACATAGATCAACTTTTTAGCAAACAAGGCCTGAAAAAGAGTTTTACGAAAGCTTGAGATGTGTCAATTGCTTCAAGTAGGTATAAGCTCAAGACTTGACTTGTCGCAATGTCAATTTTTCTAAATCGAGAACGCCATGAAACCTGAAACGATCAAAGTCGCATGTTCCAACTGCAACTTGCGCGAACTCTGCATGCCCATGGGCTTGTCCGACCACGACCTAGAACGCTTGGACGAAGTGGTTGCAACGCGCCGCAAAATCAAGCGCGGTAGCACCTTGTTCAGCAATGGCGAAAAGTTCACTTCGCTGTACGCCATTCGCACGGGTTTCTTCAAAACTTGCCTGGCCTCTGAAGACGGTCGCGACCAAGTGACGGGCTTTCAAATGGCTGGCGAAATCATTGGCCTCGACGGCATTGTCAACGACCATCACAGCTGTGACGCTGTGGCCCTTGAAGATGCCGAAGTGTGTGTCATGCCCTTTGACCGCATTGAAGAAATTTCGCGAGAAGTCACAGCCCTGCAGCACCATGTGCACAAAATCATGAGCCGCGAAATTGTGCGAGAGCATGGCGTCATGTTGCTCTTGGGCAGCATGCGCGCAGAAGAACGCTTGGCGGCCTTTTTGCTGAATTTGGTGCAGCGTTTGCATTCACGCGGCTTTTCACAATCAGAGTTGGTCTTGCGCATGACGCGCGAAGAAATTGGCAGCTATTTGGGCCTCAAGCTAGAAACTGTCAGCCGCACCTTCTCGAAGTTTGTAGAAGATGGCATTGTCGAAGTGAAGCAACGTCACGTCAAAATTTTGGACACAGAAGCGCTTCAGCGCATGGTCAACAACCAGCCCCAATGCCATTGAAACCTCTGCAGACTTACCGCAACTAGCTTGGGGTGATCCGGGCGTGCGCCCAGTGCTTGCTTAGCAGCAACCCTTCTCGCCCTCTGCACCTTGCGTGCAATTGGGAGGCCGTTTGTCTACTGGCAAAGGACACCGGTTCACCTCAAACGGCGACATCGACAGCAATGTTGTGAGGCTGCTTGAAACAATGGTCAGGGCCCAAAAAACAAAAAATGACACCGTGTACACGCCTTGCCGAGACAAGGTCATTTGCTGGCCAAACCAATGCATGTCTTCGGGATCAAACATGCCAAACACCACAAGTTCAATCAAGCCCGCTACCAAAAAAGCGGGCCACACAATCCACATCAGTCTTTGAGCCAGCATATTTGTCTCCAGTTCGGATTTTGTTCGGTCAAAATGACTTCTAATTTTTCGAAGATTATTTTTGTTTGTCAGGCACAACACCCGTGGCTGCATGATTTCTCGCCTGCATGGCGGGCGCCATAGCGGCATCTTGCTTGCTTTGATTTTCGATGGCATTGCGTGGGTTCAATGCTTCAGTGGGCAACACCGGATCTGGAATGGTGATGGCCAAATAAAGCGTGGCAAAAGCCGCAACCACGACCACGGCAGGGCCTGCGATGATCATCCAGACCATGCCAAAAGACCACCAGGGTTTGGGACTGGCCACGCTTGAATTTGTCAGAGTGCTTGTGTTCATGAGATGCTCGTGTGTGTGATGAATATGGCTCAAACTTAATGCGGTATCAACTCAGTATCAATGCAGAATTAACGCGGAATTAACGCGGTATCAAAAAGACTGACTTCTCTTCTAGGCTGGTGTGCACTGTTTCATCGTCGTCTGATGCTTCAATGGTAAAACTGACGGGATAAGATCCCGGCACGGCTGAATCATAAGGAACTTGCAAGCGAACAGACACCCAGCGTGATTGCGTGGACTCGACCACCAAATCTTCGGAGTCTGTTAGCACTTTGAGTTCGTACATGCCTTTGGCAGTGACTTTAAAATGCTGCCGTTTTTCTGCCGCATTCATAATTTGCAAACGGTAAACGTTTTCAATGTTACCGCCACTGACAATGCGTGCCAAAGAAGCGCGGTCGCGCACCACATCCACTTTGAAAGATTTTCGCATTAGCAAACTGCCAAACAACAAGGCAACCACTAACAACAAGATGCCGGTGTATATCAAAACCCGTGGTCTGAAAATGTGCCGCAATGTTTGCGCTGAAGTCCAATGGTTTTGCATGGCGTGCTGGGTGGAATACTTGACTAGGCCACGGGCGTAGCCTACTTTGTCCATCACGGTGTCGCAGACATCGGCACAGGCCCCGCAGCCAATGCATTCGTATTGCAAACCTTTGCGAATGTCGATGCCTGTAGGGCAAACCTGAACGCATAAACTGCAATCGACACAGGCCCCTAAATTCAAGGTGGCCAAATCGGCTTTTTTGGAACGTGAACCGCGAGGCTCGCCACGCTCTGCGTCATACGTCACAATGAGCGTGTCTTTGTCGAACATGGCGCTTTGAAAGCGCGCATAAGGACACATGTACTTGCAAACCTGCTCGCGCATGAAGCCCGCATTGCCGTATGTGGCAAAGCCATAGAAGAAAACCCAAAAAACTTCCCAGGACGACATGTTGCCCAAGAAGAACGCCATGCCCAAATCGCGGATGGGCGTGAAGTAGCCTACAAATGTGAAGCCCGTCCAAATAGACAATCCAATCCAGAGAAAATGTTTGTACCATTTCTTGACCAACTTTTCGAGCGACATGTCTTGTGAATCAAGGCGCATGCGGGCCGTTCGATCGCCCTCCACTTTTCGCTCAATCCACATGAAGATTTCGCTGTACACCGTTTGCGGGCAAGCGTAGCCACACCACAGACGCCCCGCAATGGCGGTAAACAAAAAGAGCGAAAACGCAGAAATGACCAGCAGGCCTGTCAAGTAAATGAAGTCTTGCGGGTACAAAACAATGCCAAATATATAAAAACGCCGCACCCCCAAGTCAAAGAGCACTGCTTGGCGCTGTCCCCATTCAAGCCAGGGCAAACCATAAAAAATAATTTGCGTTAAAAAAACAAAGCCCCAGCGCCATTTGGCAAAAATGCCTTGGACACTGCGCGGATAAATTTTTTGATGAGCCGCATAAAGCTCTCCCCAAACGCCCTCTTCTGAGGTGTCGATCGCCCCTTGTTGCAAAGGAACGATAGGAATCACTTTACGCGTTGATTTGTCGGAAGCTTCCAAAACAGCTCTCTTGATTATTTAGCAGCAGGCTGGTTGGAGAGTCCCCAAACATAAGAGGCCAAGACATGCAATTGGGCGTCAGTCAGCTTGCCCGCTTGTGCAGGCATTTGATTGACCTTGCCGTTGTTGACCATGGCAATGATGGCGCTCTCGCCCCAACCATGTAACCAAATGTCGTCGGTGAGGTTAGGCGCACCAATGGTTTGATTGCCCCTGCCATCGGGTCCGTGACAAGCAGCGCAGGCCACAAATTTGGGTTTACCCAGCGCGGCACGCATTGGATCATGGGGGCTGTTGGACAAGCTCAAGACATATTGCGCCAAGTTGCGGACATCGTCTGCACTGCCAACTGCAGCGGCCATGGGCGGCATGTTGCCCATGCGCCCCCCGACCAAGGTTTCTTTGATTTTGTCGTGGGTACCGCCGTACAACCAGTCTTTGTCTGTCAAATTTGGGAAGCCTTTGCTACCACGCGCATCAGAGCCATGGCATTGCGCGCAGTTGTTCATGAACAAACGATCGCCAATGGCCATGGCCTGAGGATCTTTGGCCACGTCTTCGGGTGGCATGCCTGCAAACTTGGCGTACAAGGGTTCAAGTTCTTTGTTGGCTTTGGCCACCTCAGCGTCGTATTGACCTGCAGACGTCCAGCCTAATTTGCCCACATTGTTTCCCAGTCCTGGGTACAAGGCCAAATAGCCCAAGGCAAAAACGATGGTGATCAAAAACAAGCCCACCCACCAACGCGGCAGTGGGTTGTTCATCTCCCTCAAATCGCCATCCCAAACGTGGCCAGTGGTGTTGTCGTGGGCCGTCATGGCCTTGGCTTTGCCGCTGAAGTACAACAGCAGCAAGCAGGCCACAATGCCGACCAACGCAATGCCGGCCACATACAAAGACCAGAAATTGCTTGTGAAGTCACTCATTTCAGATTCTCTTTCTTGTTCGTTGATCTGTCGGTTTCAGTCGTCTTGACCAAAGGGCAGCTTGGCGGCCTCTTCAAAGTCGGCTGAACGACGCTTAGACAGGGTCCACACCACAATTCCAAGGAACAGGATGAAGGTCACCACGGTCACTGCCGATCGAAGTGTGTTGATGTCCATGATGTGTACTCCCGTTATTTGCGGTGAATGCCCATGCCTTGCAAGTAGGCAATGACGGCATCCAGCTCTGTTTTGCCTTTCACGTCTTCTGTGGCTTTGGCAATTTCTTCATCGGTGTAAGGGGCGCCCAATTTACGCAGTCCATTCATGTGGGCTGGCAAACTGTCGCCATCGACAGGCGCTTTTTCCAACCATGCATAAGCCGGCATGTTGGATTCAGGCACCACATCGCGTGGGTTGATCAAGTGAATGCGATGCCAGTCGTCCGAGTACTTACCGCCAACACGCGCCAAGTCAGGCCCTGTGCGTTTGCTGCCCCATTGGAAGGGATGATCGTAGACAAACTCGCCCGCCACGGAGTAAGGACCGTAGCGCAAAGTTTCTGCCCGGAAGGGGCGAATCATTTGTGAGTGGCAGTTGTAGCAACCTTCGCGCACATAAATATCGCGGCCTGCCACTTGCAAGGCTGTGTAGGGTTTTAAGCCAGGCACAGGCTCGGTGGTGGATTTTTGGAAGAACAATGGAACGATTTCTACCATGCCGCCAAACAGCAACACCACCAAGATCAAAACGATCATCAGAAAGTTGCTGGTTTCAATTTTCTCGTGGGACATGCCACCGGAATTTGAAGAATTAGACATCTTATTTTTCTCCTGATGCTTTTAGGCGTGCGCCACTGCGGGCGTTGTCATGTGCTGATCAACCACTGGAATTTGCACATCAACAGCGCGGCCATGGGTGGCTGTTTTCAAGGTGTTCCACAACATGATCAACATGCCGCCCAAGTACAACAAACCGCCCAACAAACGCAACATGTAGAAGGGATAGGTGGCTTTGACAGACTCAACAAAGGTGTAAGTCAAAGTACCGTCCGCATTCACAGAGCGCCACATCAAACCTTGCATCACGCCAGCAATCCACATGGCCGCGATGTAAATCACGATGCCGATGGTGGCAATCCAGAAGTGCGCTTCAATGGCCTTGACGCTGTACATCTTTTTCTGACCAAACAAACGGGGAATGAGGTAGTACATGGTGCCCATGGTGACCAAACCCACCCAGCCCAAAGCGCCTGAGTGCACATGGCCCACAGTCCAGTCGGTGTAGTGCGACAAGGCATTGACCGTTTTGATAGACATCATGGGGCCTTCGAAGGTGGACATGCCGTAGAAGGACAAGGACACAATGAGGAAACGCAGAACGGGGTCGTCGCGCAGTTTGTGCCACGCGCCAGACAAGGTCATGAC
>JBEDKQ010000111.1:0-14404 GCA_041172085.1 Pseudomonadota bacterium
GGACTTGAGGTACTCACTTCACTGTCTCCGTGTTCCAGTATTCAGATGGGATTCCAGCCATTGGCTGTAGCGTGACATGGCAAAGCATGCAATGAAATATATGCCGGCCACAAAGAGTTGGCCTTCAATGAAGAACTTACGCCAGTCGGCGTCGCCAAGTGCCAGTTGAACGGCACCTGTTAGGTCGTACAAACTGACGATGGTGACCAAAGAGGTGTCTTTGAAAGCACCAATGAAAGTGTTCACTATGGCGGGTACCACCAAACGCAAAGCTTGTGGCAACACAATCATGCGCTGAATTTGCCAGTAGCTAAGGCCTAAGGAATGCGCGGCTTCTACTTGGCCTTTGGGCAAAGCCTGCAAGCCACCGCGAATGACCTCGGCCAAATAGGCCGCAGTGAACAACGTCATGCCAATGAGCACGCGAACCAGTACGTCAATTTTGGTGCCTTGTGGCATGAACAAGGGCAAAATGAACGAGGCCATGAACAGCACCGAAATGAGCGGCACGCCACGCACAAATTCAACAAAAATAACGCACAGCGTTCGAATGGCTGGCAAGTTTGATTGCCTGCCAAGCGCCAACAAAATGGCCAGCGGAAATGCCACCACCAAGCTGACGCTGGCCAACAGCAAGGTCAGCGGCAAGCCGCCCCAACGGGCAGTTTCTACGGGCGTTAAGCCAGCAAAACCACCAAACATCAGCGCAAAGAAAAACGCATACACCACAACCCACGCGCCAATGAGGGCAGGTCGCCAAAACGTTTTCAAGCAAGAAGCTGCCAACAAAACCACCAGCACTGTGCTTGCAACCAAGGGGCGCCATTGTTCTTCAAAAGGGTAGCGCCCAAACAAAATGAGGCGACCTTTTTCTGCCACTACGCCCCAACAAGCGCCTAAGCCGTATGCCGCACGGCAAGCTTCGTTGTCAGCGTTCGGTATGGCGTACCAAACAGTCCAGTTGAAGATGGGGGGGACGGCCCACACCAGCAAGGCTAAAAATAAAACCGTGAGGAAAGAGTTTACGGGGCCATCAAAGAAGCCTCTTTGAATCCAAGCCCAGACGCCCGTTTCATTCACAGGCGGACGGCGCGCTGCAATGGGTTCGAAATGTTGCTGATAACCGGTGTTTGTCATCATCGGTCCTTGATACGCACACGGCGGTTGTAAATGTTCATGAGTGCTGAGGTAAGCAAACTCAAGCTTAAATAAATGAGCATGACCAAGGCAATGCACTCAATGGCGCGACCTGTCTGGTTCAGAGCTGTTGAACTGATGGACACCAAATCGGGGTAGCCCACAGCCACTGCCAAAGATGAGTTCTTGATCAAGTTGAGGTATTGGCTGGTCAGCGGTGGAATGATCACGCGCATGGCTTGCGGCAACTGTATGAGGCGCAATTCTTGTGAGCGTTTTAGGCCCAGCGCCACAGCGGCTTCGTGCTGACCAAAGGATACCGACTGAATGCCAGCGCGCACCACTTCGGCAATGTACCCCGACGTATACACCGTGAGGCCTACCAACAAGGTGAGGTACTCGGGTGTCACGGAGCCACCGCCAACCACACTGATTTCTGTGATTTCTGGAATGTTCATTTCACTGGGCGCACCGCCGGCCAACCAGCCAATGATGCCGCACAGAACAAACAATCCCAAGCCGGGCAAGAAACTTGGCTTGGTGTGTCCTGTGGCTTCAAAGTGCTGCTTGACGTGTCGCGACCAGAATTTCCAGGCCACGATGCCTACGCACAAACCGATGAGCGTGCCCCAATGGCCAGGTTCCCAGACCGGCAGAGGATATTGCAAACCATTCTTGCTGAAGAACACGCCTGCCAGAGGCTTTAAGGGCTCTTCAATGGGCGGCAACAACTCGGTCATGGCAAAGTACCACATGAAGAGTTGCAGCAACAAAGGAATGTTGCGGGTAATTTCGACGTAGGTGGCGCACAAAGATTTGACCAAGGTATTTTTGGTCAAGCGGCCGATGCCGATCAGGGTGCCCAACAAGGTGGCCAGAACCAAGCCCACCAATGCAACGCGCAAGGTGTTGGTCAGTCCGACAAGATAGGCCACCAAATAATTTTGTGACGAATCGAATTCAAAGAGACTTTCGCCAATGCCAAAGCCAGCAGGTTGGAGAAAGAAATCAAAACCACTTTGAATACCCCGTGCGCGCATGTTGGCGAACGTGTTGGACATCAAGTAGCCCACGGCAATGGCCAATCCCACAATGGCGAGGATTTGATAGACCAGTCCGCGGAAGGCTTGGCTGCGCCAAGACCATTGTCGTTTGGGAGGAGGTGGGGTGCTCATGAGAATAGACCGGCCCGCGCGAGGCGGGCCGGAAGTCTTTGGTTTAAAAAGTTTTCCTCATGGAGGAGAACGCAAAGCCGAGATTAACGTACGGGAGGAGCGTACATCAAGCCGCCTTTGTTCCACTGATTGTTCAAACCACGTGGCAATTTCAAAGTGGACTTTGGACCCACGTTGCGCTCAAACATTTCACCGTAGTTGCCAACGGCCTTGATGGCGCGGTAAGCCCACTCTTTGTCCAAGCCGAGCAATTTGCCTGTGTCTTCAGAGGTACCCAAGATACGCTGAACCACGGGGTCTGTGCTGGAAGCCTTCATTTGGTCTACGTTGGCTTGTGTAATGCCATATTCTTCGGCTTCGATCAAAGCGTAAGCCACCCATTTGACAATGGCAAAGAACTCGTCGTCACCACGGCGTACGGATGGGCCAAGGGGTTCTTTAGAGATGAGTTCTGGCAAGATCAGGTGATCATCAGGGTTGGTTGCTTCTTTGTTGCGAACAGAAGCCAAACCAGAGGCGTCGGTGGTGTAAGCCTGGCAACGACCTGCAAAGTAGGCCTTGTTGGTGGCTTCTTGTGTGTCAAACACAACGGGCTTCATGTTGAGCTTCATGACCTTGGAGTAGTCATTCAGGTTCTTTTCTGTGGTGGTACCAGATTGCACGCACACTGTGGCGCCCTTCAGCTTGGTGGCGCTGGTGATTTTTGATTTTTTAGGCACCATGAAGCCTTGGCCGTCATAGTAAGTAACGCCTGTGAAATGCAAGCCCAAAGAGGCGTCGCGGTTCAGGGTCCAAGTGGTGTTGCGTGACAAAACGTCAATTTCACCCGCTTGCAACACGGCAAAACGCTGCGCAGCATTCAGGGGGGTGTATTTGACCTTTAAGGGGTCGTTCAACAAGGTGGCAGCCACTGCGCGGCAAACATCAACATCCAAACCAGCCCAAACACCTTGGCTGTCGGCTGCAGAGAAACCGGGCAAACTAGGATTCACGCCGCAGTTCAGGGTACCGCGAGCTTTGATGGCATCGATGGTTTTGCCAGCAAATGCGGGAGTGGCCAAAGTGCCGAGCAATGCCAAAGCAGCAGTTGCCAGCAAAGGACGTTGAATCAATTTGCGAATGGATTTCATGAACTAGCTCCGAAAGTGAGAAAAGCATATTCTGCATGAAAAAATGCTCTAAAAACCGCGGGTAATTGCTGACATGATGCGCACAAAAACGACGAAAGCCCCAAGAAAGTGCGGTCAATTGCTGTTTGCCCCATGCAAGTGCTGTTCATTCAGGGTGCAAGCCATAATCACACCAAAAAGTTGCATTGACCTATGGCAAAACACGTTTCCGAGACCCCAGCCACGCAATGGCTGAAGCAAAAAAAAATTTCGTACACCGAGCACCCGTACGACTATGTGGACCATGGCGGCACCGCCGAGTCGTCCAAACAACTGGGCGTGCCCGAGCATGAGGTGGTTAAAACGCTGGTGATGCAAGACGAAAACGGCAAAGGCTTGGTGGTGCTGATGCATGGCGACTGCAAAACCTCCACCAAGAACCTAGCGCGCCAAATAGGCTGCAAACTCGTAGAGCCTTGCAAGCCCGATGTGGCCCAAAAAAATTCGGGTTACATGGTGGGCGGCACGTCACCCTTTGGCTTGCGCAAAGACATGCCGGTGTATGTCGAGTCCAGTATTTTGGCGTTGGCCAAAATTTGGATCAATGGCGGGCGCAGAGGATTTTTGGTGGGCATCGACCCGCAAGTGTTGGTCACGCAGTTGGGTGCCAAGCCCGTTGAATGTGCTTTACCGCAATGAGCTTGCCTGACGGTTAAAGGTCTTGAAGCGCTGTGGCAATTTGCGCTTCAAACTTTTGAGGGTCGCCCAAGGCTTTGGCATTGAGCAAAGCCAGCTTGACCAAAAAAAGTTCGGACTTGTCGGCGCCGGCTTGGTCGATGGCGCTGGCCAATGCGTCGTAGACCTGCTCCAGGCCTGCAATGTCTAAAGTGGCGGGTGTGTTCATCAGTTCAATTGAATCGTTAGAAATTTTTTCAACTTAGCGCATGCATGCAATTTGCAAACTTTGCGTCAAGCGCGCTGCATCCAGTTGCAACCATCGCGCACAAATGTGCTGATCGGGGCGGAACAAATAAGCGCCCCCGGCCTGTACGGCATAGCGCTCTTGGAAGCGCATGTGTGGATCGTGCAGAGTGAGACTGGCACCTTCAACTGCAAGCTCAGTGGCACTGATGGCCACCAATTTGAGTGGCAAGCCTTGTGATTGAAGCAAGGCCACAGCTTGGGCAATCTCAACAGGAATGCCTTGTGTGCCCGCCACATAAACCAAATCAAAACCGCCACCCAAGTGGTCTAGTAAATAGTTGTTGGCCTGAAGTTGCACATTTTGCGGTGGCGCTCCTAATGCAGGACCCCCCGTGAATTGCGCGTTGTCATCGCATGGACTGTTGAGCTGCGAGCGGCTGTATTCATGCGGCCGCGAGGTGCGCCAGTGGTAGAGCGGTCGCACAAATTCTTGTGTGAGCGACAAAGACAACACGGCATCGCGCAACAACCTAAAGCCTCGGCTGGGCGGCGCCATAA
Organism: Pseudomonadota bacterium; assembly: GCA_041172085.1. Classification (GTDB taxonomy): domain Bacteria; phylum Pseudomonadota; class Gammaproteobacteria; order Burkholderiales; family Burkholderiaceae_C; genus Limnohabitans_A. Next base: position 4,904 of record JBEDKQ010000111.1, read on the forward strand.
AGCGCGTGCTTTTGCCCGCTTCAGTGATGATCTCTCGAGCTGCACCCACCCGCTCGGTGCTGTGGTTTTGCATCAATTTTTCAGGTGCGTAGCCCTTGAGCACATAGGCCAAGTGCCAGCCCAAAGATTGCGCATCTTGAAACGCAGTGTTGGCACCGCGCACACCAAAGATGGGCAGCAAGTGCGCGGCGTCGCCTGTGAACACAATGCGCTGGTGCACGTATTCTGGCAGGGTGAGGGTGCGAGCGGAATAAACAGAGCTCCAGTCCATCTCCCAAGGCGTGCCTTCAAAGCCAATCATCTTGAGTTGTGCGTCAATGCGTTGCTTCAAAGATTCGGGGCGCAAAGCTTCTTCGGGTGTTTCGCCAGGTGGCAGTTGGTAGTCAACACGCCAAATACCGTGTGGCTCGCGGTGCATCAAGATGGTGTTGCCGCGGTTCCAGTCGGGGTCAAAGAAGGCCAAGCGCTCGGTGGGGTAGGGCAGGTCAATGCGAATGTCGGCAATCACAAAGATGCTTTCAAACGACGCACCTTCCAACTTCAAATTCATGCTGCTGCGAATTTCAGAGCGACCGCCGTCAGCAGCGACCAGCCATTCTGTCTCTAGGGTGTAGGGGCCTTCAGGTGTATCAATCTCTGCGCTCACGCCACCGTCAATGTTCACGGCCTTCACCAGTTTGTTGCCCCAGCGCACATCGATCAACGGATTCGCAGCGCAGGCATCGTGCAAGTACTCTTCGAGGTACTGCTGCTGGATGTTGATCATGGGGAAGAAACGGTCGTCGGGGTCGTGCGGTGTTTCCATGCGAAACACTTTTTGGCCGCGATAGATGGAATTGCCACAACGCCATGGCAAACCGTTCTCTGTGATGCGATGCGCCACGCCCACCTGCTGCAAAATTTCCATGGAGCGGCGTGTGAACACAATGGCGCGCGAGCCTTGTGAAAATTGCAAATCGGCGCTGAGCAAGACACAAGGAACGCCGTGCCTAGCCAACTCAAGGGCTGTCACCATGCCAGCAGGGCCCGCACCCACAATGACCACTTTGTGTTTGGGTTGAGGCGCGTTTTGTGAGGCCAACCAAGGCTTGAAGACTTGGTACTTGTAATAGATGGACGGGCGGGGTTGGGTGCTGGGCTGATGCATGGCGGGTGGTTTGGGCTAAAAGGGCTCAGGCCTTTAGCATAACGACATACCAGTAGTGTGCAATGTCCATCGTCCAATCATCTTCAAATTTACATTGGGCAAAATATTTTTCAGCAACAGATTGAAGCAGCAAATGACTTGGAAAATTCTTCAGCACCTCGTGCGTGCTGCCATCCTTGAGCGGGCGAGTCTGGTAAGTGTTGCCATGTGCATCCGTGCGGGAGATGGGCGTGCTTGAACCCATCACGTACTTGTTGTCCAACATGATCAAGCGACCACCTGGTTTGAGACAGGTGCGAACTGAATCAAAGAAGGTGTCCAACTCGTTGTGCAACAGATGTGAATACCAATGCGCAGCAAACACGCAATCCACTGGGGCTGTGATTTGAGGTGCATACGCGTTGAGGGTTTGCGTGGCACTGAGGCCTCGAATATTTTTGTGCCGTACCACTTCAAGTGCGCCCTCATCGGCATCTGTGGCCACCCAAGCGCTGGCATGAGGTGCCAAGCGCTCGGTCCACCAACCCGTGCCGCAAGCCAATTCCAAAACGCTGCAGTGGGCCACATCGGCCTGAAGCTGCGCTACCAATTGTTGTAAATCAGATTGGCGCTCTGGCTTGGCGTAGATGGCCTCGTACTCGCTTAAACGTTTGTTGTAGTAGTCGAGCATGGAAGCCTAGTGGTTTATGAAGACGCTTAGTTGGCTTTGATGCCCGCAGCTTGCACCAACTTCGCAATACCTTCAGTTTCAGACTTGATAAAGCCATTGAAAGCGGTGATGGTCATGGGCATTGGCGCAGCCCCAATGTTGTCCAATTTGGTTTTGAACTCAGAAGAGTTCAAAATTTTGACCACTTCAGCATTGAGTTTGTCGAGCACTGGCTTGGGCGTTTTGCTGGGTGCCAACATGCCAACCCAGAATGTGTATTCAGAGCCAGGGACGCCTGCTTCAACGGTTGTTGGTGTGTTGGGCAAATCGTCTGACCGTTTGGGCGTACCCACTGCCAAGACTTGCAGCTTGCCATCTTTGATGAGAGGCAATGCAGACACGATGGGCGCAAAGAACCAATCGATGCGGCCACTGATGGTTTCAGTCAGGGCTTCAGGCGTGCCTTTGAACGGAATGTGGGTTGCATTGATGCCAGCAGCCACTCGGAACTTCTCGGCATTGATGTGCGTGGCAGAACCTGTGCCAGCCGATGCGTAATTGAAGCCATCGGGTTTGGCTTTGACTTTGGCAATCAGGTCTTTGACATCTTTGAAGCCTTTGCTGGGTGACACCACCATCACATTGGGCAGGCTGGCCAAAGATGTAATGCCCACCAAGTCGTTTAAGGTGTCGTAGGGCAGGTTGGGGTAAATGGCGGGGTTCACCACGTGACCAGAAGAGTGCACCAGCAGGGTGTAGCCATCGGGGTTGGCTTTGGCCACTTGGTTGGCTGCAATGGTGCCGCCTGCGCCTGGTTTGTTTTCAATCACAACAGGTTGGCCCAAGGAGGTGCCAAGCTTTTCGGCCACGGCACGCGCCACGATGTCAGTGCCGCTGCCCGCTGTAAAGGGCACCACAAACTTGATGCTTTGCTTGGGCCAGTCTTGGGCTTGTGCATTGATGCTCAAGCCAGAAAGTGCCAGCGTGGTTAACGCCAAACTTAGCAATTGTTTGGCCAAGGTTCTTTTGTGAAACGTTGCAGTCATGTTGTCTCCAGTTGCAGTTGTCTTGAATTAAGTGGGGGTGGCTGGGGGATAGGGCATGGCCAACAAGATGCTGGCCATTTGGTCGGTTTTGTTGAGTGCACCTTGAGCACGGCCTCGGTGATCACGCCGTTCAGTTCTGAAACCAAGGTCACCTCGCCAGACAAGACCACATAGTGTTTTTCCATGGGCGAGCCGTCCAGACCAGTATGACCGCCAGGTTGAATTTGCGACACGCCCATCCATAAGGCTTTGGAGGGGCCTGCTTCATGGCCTTGCAGGCGCAGGCAAGTCATGTCGAAATGGTTGGGCGCTTTGTACTCGGGCGCTTGGTTAAAGCGGGTGATGTTCATGGCTTGAGCACCATTCTGTTTTTGGCGCCGGCCAAGACGGCTTTGTAGGCGTCCATGGCGTGGGTCAATTCGATCATGTCGGCGGCATCGACTGGAAAGGGTTTGAGCGTACCGTCTTCGAAGCCAGGTCTTAGCTCGTCCAACAATTCGCAGGAGCGAACGCAGTCCAAAGCCAAGGTGTCGATGCCCACAAAGTTGTGCATGCCACGGTAAAACTTGAACAAGTCAAAGGCGACCGTTTGTCCCTTGGTGGCAATGATGAAAATCTGCGTAGCGCCTTTGGCCATCACGGCGTGGCCCACTTCCCAATAAACTTTGTCGACGGTGTTGAAGACCAGATCGGCACCTTTGCCGCCCGTCAAATCCATGATGCGCGTGGCTGGTTCGATGTGGGTGCTGTTGATCACCTCCACGTTGGCGCAAGCAAAGCCTTCCAATTGATCTTGGCGTTGCACCGCAATCACCTTAGCGCCTGCGCGCGCAGCAATTTGCACTGCCGCTTGGCCCACTTTGCCATTGGCACCCAACACCACCACGGTTTGGCCAGCCTTGACACCACCCGCGCGGCTAAACCCTTCGCAGGCCGTGACAAATGGCACACCGACAGCGCCTGCTTCTTCAATGCTGATAGCTTTGGGCGCTTCTTTGACAGCGGCCACAGGCAACACCAAATAACGCGCATGCGAACCGTTGCGTGTGATGCCGATATCGCCACCCGAACCCCACACATGGAGACCTTTAAGCGCTGCAGGACCGTCGACCACCACACCTGCAAAATCGCGTCCAGGCGTACGTGGAAAAACTGCGTGCGGCATGATGCCCAAGGTGGCTTTGACGTCGCTGGGGTTAACGCCTGCGGCCAAAACTTGAACCAAAACTTCACCGGCTTGAAGGCTGGGTGCAGCTTGCGGCACGCATTGCAACTGCAAGGTGTCGATGCCAGTTGCTTTGCGCTCAACGTGCAATGCGTGTGCAGAAGAAACAGTCATGAAACTCAAACTTTCTTTAAATTCAGCATGTCGCGCGTTTGCGCGGCGGTGGCCACTTGGCCGCCCATTTGCTTGATGATGTCTGCAGCTTTGGCCACCAATTGCGCATTGCTTTCGGCCAAAACGCCCTTCTCGAGGTAGATGTTGTCTTCCATGCCCACGCGCACATGGCCGCCATACAACCAACTTTGTGCCACGATGGGAAACTCGCTTCGGCCCAACCCAAAGGCAGACCAAATGGCGCCTTGCGGCAACAGGTTGCGTGCATAGAGCAAGGTTTCGGGCGTGGCAGCAAAGCCGTACTTCACACCCAACACAAAGGTCCACATGCCGGGACCATCAAGGGTGCCGTCGGCAATTAAATCGCGTGCCAAGTGCAAATCGCCGGAGTCAAAAATTTCTAACTCAGGTTTGACGCCGCTGTCGCGAATCACCTTGGCCATGATGCGCACGTTGCGCGGTGTGTTGATGACCACATCGGCACCGCTGTTCATGGTGTTGAGGTCTAAAGAACAAATATCGGGCTTGATGATGGCAATGTGCTCAACGCGTTTTTCGGGTGGCACCAAGGTGGTACCGGGTGCGTAGATCTTGGGATCGTTGGCATCGGGCACAAAACGGCCGCCAGGACCCGTGGTGAGGTTGATCACCAACTCGGCGTTGCGCTTGCGAATGCGGTCCACCACATCGAATGCTCAAGTTCCATGGAGGGACGGCCTGTGGCTGGGTCGCGCACGTGAATGTGAACGGCAGCTGCGCCTGCTTCAGCAGCGGCCAAGCATTCATTGGCAATTTGCTCTGGCGTGACAGGCAAATAAGGCGTCTGCTCGGGCTTGGTGATGTTGCCTGTGACGGCACAGGTGATGAGGGTGGGGCGGTCTAACATTTACAAACTCCTTCCACCGTCGACCACAAAACGTGAACCTGTGGCAAAGCGCAAGGTGGTGGCACACGCTTCAATGGCGGCCGCAGTGTCTTCGACGTGGCCAATGCGTTTAAGGGGGATGGTGGCTGCGGCCTTCTCATTAAAGTCTGCACCGCGTCCTGGTACGAATGAAGAATCGACCACGCCAGGCGAAACAGCCAGCACGCGAACCTGTGGTGCCAGCGCTTTGGCCAAGGCTTTGGTCATCACATCGACACCCGCTTTGGCTGCGGCGTAGGCCAAATTGCTGCCTGCGCCAGTAAAGCCTGCAATAGAGGACACATTCACAATCAGCCCGTCGCCATTGGCTTTGAGCAGTGGTGTGAAGGCGCGAATGGTGGCAAAGACACCGCGCAAATTGGTTTGCACCACATCGTCAAACAAGTCATCGGTTAGGCCTTCTAAATCGTTGGCAGCAACAGGCTTTGTGAAACCGGCGCTGTTGACCAAAATATCACAACGGCCTGCGCGTTGCTTCACCGCTTCTGCGGCGGCATTCAAAGCGGCAGAGTCGGTAACAGAAGCTGTGAGTGCAAAGTGAGGACCTGAGGCAACTTGGGGTAGGGCATCAAGCAGTGCCTGTACTTTTTCTGGTTCTGAGCGATCAATTGAGACAATTCTTGCGCCCATTGCTGCCAGCCTGCGTGCAGTGGCCAAACCAATGGCACCTTTGCCGCCCGTGATGACCGCTACATGGCCGTCTAATTTAGAAATGGGTTCAAAACTCATGGTGTGCTTTCATTCAAGGAATAGGGGGCATGGGGAAGTGCATTTCGCCTGCCTGCAATACAAAATCGTATTCAAGTGAGTAACCCACCTCGCCTGGGCCAGTGCGTTTTTTGAATTTGCCCACCAAACTTTCCACGACTGAAAACGTGACATCGGTGTGAAGGCGGTGATCGTCGTCGGCAAAAACTTGCGTGATTAGCACTTGATAGCCTGGTTTGGAAATCATGTAATGCACATGCGCTGGCCGGTAGGGGTCGCGCAGTTGTGCGCGCAGCAAGTCGCCGCAGGGGCCATCGACAGGGACTGGGTAGCCAGACGGGCGAACCGATTTGAAACTGAACTTACCATTGGCGTCGGTTTTAAAGCGGCCGCGTAAATTCATATCGGGCTGTTCTTCGTCTTGGTTTTCGTAAAAGCCCAAGGGCGATGCTTGCCACACATCTACCTCGGCGCCTTCAATGGGCTTGCCTTGTGCATCGCGCACATGGCCTGTGACTTCAAACAATTGATCAAGCGCGCTTGACTCAGGGCCATGCGAGATGTTGCCCCCTGCCTCATAGGCTGGCGCGTTTTTTCGCCAGAAGGGGCCCAACAAAGCAGATTCAGTTTGATATTGGCCGGCATGTTCGGCACGCTTCACATTGTTGATGAGTGTGATCAGGGTGGATGCGCCCAAAATATCTGAAGCCAAGATCACCTCGTTTTTTTTCTCGCTGGTGTTCTTGCCCAGCTTGACCAGAAATTCACAACCCAGTTCAAACTCTGCGTCGGAGGGCTCGACTTCGCGAATGAAAGCATGGAGGTGTTTGACAAGTGATTGCATCACCTCGCGCAGGCGGGGGTCTGGTGTCTTTTCAAAAACTTCCAAGACTTGCTCGGTGATGTTCTCTTTTGTAACGAAGGTCATCTAAAACTCCAGGCGGGCGTGAGCAAAATTTTGCGGTGGGGATTATTATGAAGTCTGAGCTTGCCCGAGGACATCGTACAAATACTCATAAGACAAGCCTAACAACTCACAACTTTAGGAGACATGGATGAATCTACAAAAACGAGCGACAGGTCGCCTTTTGGCCTGCCTTCCCCTGCTGAGTTTGATGGGCGCCATTGCACAAACTGCGCCCGCTGCCCCACCCATGGCACCTGCACCCATCCCTGGTGCGATTCAAGTAATCAGTTTTGGCGGCGGCTTTAACCTCCCCCTCTGGGCAGCCAAGGATCAGGGCTTTTTCAAAAAACATGGCATTGAGGTGCAGCACACCATCACGGCCGATTCGAAGCAAGTGTTTTCGGGCTTGATGGAGGGCAAATACCACGTTGCCGTCACTGCTTTGGACAACATCCTCGCCTACCAAGAGGGGCAAGCTGAATTGAAGTTTGATCCTCCCAGCGACTTCTTTGGCTTTATGGGTTCAGACGATGGCTTCCTAAGCTTGGTGGCTTCGCCCGAAGTCAAAAGCTTTGCAGACCTCAAAGGCAAGACCATTTCGGTTGACTCCATGAGCAATGGTTTTTCTTTTGCCCTGCGCGACATGCTGGCGCGCAACGGCATTAAAGAGTCTGATGTGCAATGGGCCCGCGCCGGCGGCACCGATCGACGGTTTGCGGCACTGATGGAGGGCCAACATGCCGCCACCATGCTGCGCGCGCCCTTTGACTTGCAAGCCAAAAACAGAGGCTTCAACCAACTGGCCACCACCCGCTCTACCATTGGCAATTACATGGGCATTGTGGGTGCTGCTCGCAGAAGCTGGGCCGCCAACAACGAGACGCAAGTGGTCAGCTTTATTCGCGCGTACCGTGATGCCATTCGTTGGCTCAAAGCGCCAGAAAACAGACCTCAAGCACAAGCCTTGTTGATGAAGTATGTGCCCAACATGAGCCCACAAATTGCCGCACAGTCTTGCGACTTGTTGTTAGATCCTCAGTCTGGCTTTTTCTCAGACGTGCAATTAGATGACAAAGGCATTCAAGCTGTGTTGGACTTGCGCAGTAAGTTGGCAGACAACGGCCAAAAACTGACAGACCCTAGCAAGTACATAGACAAACGCTATTGGTTAAAGGCCATGCAACCCTGATGATTAAGGTTGGGGTATTTGATAAAGCTTATTTGTACTTGGCTTCTAGCGCGTCAAAAAAAGGTTTTTGAACCAAAGCTTGACGCTCTGCAAAGGTGGCAACCAGTTTGGGATCTTCCTGAAGTTCTCCGGTTGCCTTTAATTGCGTAAGTGCTTGGGTCATTCCCCTGACTGCGCCTTGAAGTGCTGCGTTGGCGTACAGCACCAAACCGAAGCCCATGTCGGTCAACACTTGGTGTGAAAGCGCGGGTGTTTTGCCGCCTATCACGACGTTCACAATTTGGGGGCAGGCCAGTGCGCTGGCAATGCGGCGCATTTCATCTACGCTTTCGGGCGCTTCTACAAAAGTCATGTCAGCTCCGTTTTCGGCATAGGCTGCTGCTCGGTCTATCGCTTCATTGAGGCCCAGTACGGAGCGTGCATCAGTGCGCGCAATGATCAAAAAATCTGAGTGTTGTCTGGCATCCACTGCCGCTTTGATTTTGCCAATCATTTCATCAGCAGACACAACGGCTTTGCCTGCAAAGTGACCGCATTTCTTGGGCATCAACTGATCTTCCAGTTGAATGGCGTTGGCGCCTGATCGCTCTAAAGTGCGCACCGATTGCCGCACATTCAATGCATTGCCAAAACCTGTATCGGCATCCACGATGATGGGTAAATCCACTGCATCGCGCGCAGCTGCGGTGTGTTGCGCCAAATCGCTCAGACCAATGAATCCTAAATCGGGAATACCGTAAAAGGTGTTGGTGATGCCTGCACCACTGAGGTACACCGCTTCAAAACCAACTTGTTGAATAACGCGCGCTGCCAATGCATTGGCGGCACCTGCCACCAGAAGCCCATTTTTTTGGTTCACACGCTGGCGCAGCAAAGTGCCGGGGTGCATAGAAGAGGCTGTCATTTAATCTTCTTTCATGCCAGTGCTGCGAATGATGGCGCCTAGCTTGGCGCGTTCTGCATTGACAAAGTCGTTGAAACTGGCGCGCGTACCACCGATGGGCTCAATGCCCATGGTTTTGAGGCGGTTGGCAATGTCAGGATTTTTCATGGCAGCATCAACTGCAGCAGCCAACTTGTCCATGATTTCGGGTGGCACACCCACGGGTGCATGAATGCCAGCCCAGTGTGCAATTTGCACATCGGGATAACCTAGTTCTGCTGTGGTGGGCAAGTCGGGTGCCGCCGACATGCGTTGGGTCCATGTGGTGGCCAGCGCTCTGAATTTACCGCCTTGTTGAATGTGCGGCAACGACACAATGCTGGCTTCGGAGGTGCCTTCTACTTGACCTCCCATCACGGCAGTCGAGCTTTCAGAACCGCTTTTGTAAGGCACAGGAATCAGTTTGGTGCCGTACTTCATGTTCATCATTTCGGCCACAAAGTGCGGCGTGCTGCCAGTGCCTGCAGTGGCAAAGTGCGCACCTTGGCCTTGCTTTGCGTTTTCAATGAACTCTTTCAAGGTGGTGTGCTTGGACTTTGCCGATGTCACGATGATGGAAGGCGCCAAACCAATCATGACCACAGGCACCAACTCGTTGTCTTTGTAGGGGGCAGATTTTTTAATCATGGTGTTGGAAATCACACCTGC
>JBEDKQ010000112.1:0-12144 GCA_041172085.1 Pseudomonadota bacterium
GATGTCGCGGCAAATGCACGCCAACATTGCGCAGTCTGAGTTTTTACTGATTCCCAATGCCGCACACATTGCAAGCATTGAGCAAGAGGCTGTGTTCAACTCGGTGATGTTGAAGTTTTTAAAGAAGCACACTCATCTCACACTCTCCGCTGGCAAGGTTTCATGAGCACCCCTCTTCTCTCGGTACTTCAGTGGCTACAAAATACTGACTTGTCGGATCACCCGCAAGTCCTGCAACATTCACGACGCTTGGTCTTGGACACATTAGGGTGTGCCATTGCCGGGCATCGTGCAAATGAGGTGCAAGGGTTTGAACAACAGGCCTCGGCGGTCGATGCTGGGAAATTTTTCTTTTCTACCAAGTCCTTAGTGGGCGTCTCGCCTGCCAATGCGGCCATGCTGTTGGCCATGGCCATTTGCTGGGACGAGGCTTGTGAAGGTCATGCTGGCGCACACGGCAGACCTGGCGTTGCCGTCATGGCGGCGTTGCTGCCCCTGTCATCACGCCTTACCTATGGACAATTTTTAAAGTCATTGGTCGTAGGCTATGAGGTGGGCGCAAGGTACGGTGCCAGTTTGCGAATTAACAAGGGCATGCATGTCGATGGTAATTGGCCTGCACTGGGCGCGGCGGCGGCTGTGGCACACGCCATGGGCCTAACGCCCGAGCAAATAGAACAAGCTGTGCAAGTGGCCGCTTGTCAAATGCCCATGAGCTTGTACTTGCCCATTCAATCAGGCGCTACTTCGCGCAACACCTATTTAGGGCATGCCGCCCAGCTTGGGCAAAGTGCGGCATTGACAGTGGCCAGCGGCGTCACTGCGCCCGCCAACGCAACGCAAGTCTATGCACAGATTGGTTTAGGCAAAGATGCTTTGGCATTTAACACGCAACAAGAGTTTCAAATATTGCAAGCCTATTTCAAACCCTATGCGGCTGTTAGGCATGTTCATTACGGCGCCATGGCGGCCAATATGCTCAGACCCTCTTTGAATGTGAGCCAGGTTCAAAGCATTTCTTTAACGGTCTACGAAGAGGCCACCATTTACTGCGGCAACCGAGCACCGCAAACGCCACTTCAAGCGCAGTTCTCTTTGAGCTTTGGACTGGCAGCCATGCTGCGATGGGGACGCCTGGACCCATGGGTTTACCGCGAGCCGCAATTTCATGACCCCGAACTTGGCAGACTGGAATCCTGTATCAAGATTGCTGTAGAACCAACATGGACACAGCGACAACAACGCGCAGCGCGAGTTCGAATTGAATGCAAAGATGGCCACGTTCGTGAACAAGAAGTAACTGCAGTTCTTGGCGATATTCAAATGCCATTTACAGATGAAGCGCTGTTGGCTAAATTTATGAGTTATGGTGAAGGCACTTTAACCAGTGCTGAAGCCGCCAACTGGGCGCAAAAGTTAATCAACGGTTCACTTGAATCACACCCTTTCCCCTTCTGGAAATAATCCAAGGAAACCACCATGCTAAGAAGTACTTTGATCAAAGCCACGTTGTTGGCTTGCACTTTAGGTACCGCCTCATTGCAGGCACAAACCACCGACTTCCCAAACAAGCCCGTTCGCATTGTGGTGCCCTTTCCTGCAGGCGGGGCTACCGACATCACAGCGCGTGTAGTTGCAGAAAAGCTCAGTGTCAAATGGGGTCAAGCCGTCATGATTGACAACAAAGCTGGCGCTGGCGGCAACTTGGGTTCAGACCTTGTGGCCAAATCTGCTCCCGATGGCTACAACATCGTTTTGGGCGTCACGGGCTCGCACGCCATCAATACGTCTCTTTTCAAGAAGATGCCATATCACCCCTTGAACGATTTTGAGCCGCTGACACAAGCCACCATTTTTCCTAATGCCATCGTGGTCAACCCGCAAGTGCCCGCCAACAATTTGCAAGAGTTAATTGCTTTGCTCAAAAAGGAACCGACCAAATATTCATATGGCTCAGACGGCAATGGCACAGCCTCCCACTTGGGAATGGAAATTTTGAAATCACGCGCAGGTGTTCAACTGACACACATTCCCTACAAAGGCAGCACGCCCATGATCACCGACTTGTTAGGCGGCACGCTCACGGTTGGCATTACCGGTTTGCCTGCCCTGCAGCAACACATCAAAGCTGGCAAGGTTAAATTGATTGGCCTCACTACAGCTCAACGCTCACCCAGTTATCCCGATTTCAAAACGGTTGCAGAGCAAGGTTTTCCTAATTTCAATGCAGCCCCTTGGGCAGGCTTCTTAGTGCCCAAAGGCACCCCCAAACCCGTGGTCGACAAACTCAGCAATGACTTGATCGAGGCTTTAAAGCAAGCCGACATTGTTCAAAAAATGAATGAGTTGGGCAGTACGGTTGTGGCTAGCAGGCCCGATGAGTTCCGTCAATTTATGAGCAAACAAATCGAGATGTGGGCTGAAGGCGTCAAGATTTCTGGCGCAACGGTCGACTGAGCATGCGTTCACCCATTAGCATCGTCGATGTCGATCGCATCGAGAGTTGGTCCCGTTATAAGGCCGGCATGTGCGACACCTGTGCTGCCAACTGTTGCACCATGCCCGTTGAAGTGAAGATGGCAGACCTTATTCGCTTGAATTTGGTCGACCCCTTCGAAGCCGAACACGAAGAGCCCAAGCAAATTGCCAAACGCCTGAGCAAGGCAGGCCTCATTGATCACTTCAACTTTAAAAACAGCATCTTCACATTGGCCAGGCGCAGCAGTGGCGACTGCCAGTTCTTAGATGCCAAAGGACGTCATTGCACGGTTTACGCCAATCGACCCAACACCTGCCGCACGCATCCACAGGTAGGGCCAAAGCCAGGGTTTTGTCCTTACGGCGCTTTGGCACAAAGCCGTAAACCTTAAGCTCAAGGCTTGGACTTGTTGGGGACGGCTTGGGCCAACGCTGAAGGCGCCGCCTTGATGGCAACGTCTTTGGACAAGCCTAAACGGGTAATGGTATTTATGGCGCGGTCTTTGGACCTGTAAGGCCCCGTTACCACCGCAAAGCGCGCTTCATCTTTGCCATTTGCAAACAACGGCACAATGCGCGCATTGGCCAACCACTCTTTGCCCTTGATGGCAGCTTGCGCTTCTCTTAATGTGGCAAAGCTTTGGTGCTCTATCACAAAGCTGTCTTCTGGCAGGCCTTTCAACCAAGCGCGCCCTTGCAAGGCTGCATCTGGCAACTCTGTGATCACTTTGTCTGGCACTGTTTCTGGTACAACAGGCGCGGCGGCCACTGGTTCTGCTGGTGCTGCAGGTGCAGGCAACTTGGCAGGTTCATTGGCACCTGGCACAGGCATGGGGTTGTTGGCCTCGTCTTTGGGCACAGCCGCTTCGTCTTTTGCAGAGGGAGCAGGCTCGGGTGTTTCGGCAGGCTTGGGCGCTTCTGGCGCAAGGCCCAACGCATGCAGGCCTTGGTCCCAGACTTTGTTGGCCACATCAGGGTGCAGCCATGCTGCCACACCGACCGACAAGGTGAGCATGGACACCACAATCAAGACCCACAAAATTCCATTGCCCGTCTTCTTTTTGGGAGTGCTGGCTGGCTTGCGCGGCTTGTCTGACTTTGCAGCGGCAGCGGCAGATTCCACGGCACGCACAGAAGGCGTATCTGTGTTGGCGGGACGCTTGGCCAAGCGGTTAAAGAACAACACCGCCGCTTCTTCATTGCCTTGTTTGCGGGCTTGCTGAATGGTGCTGAGCTTTTGTTCTGCCGTGGGCATCTCTAAAGCCCATGACACAAATTGTCTGCTTTGCCGTGTTAGGACATCGCTTGGGGCTGTTTCGGCCGCAAACATGAGCACAGCACTGACGCCCGAGCCTGGAAACTGCTGAATCAAACGCGCGAGCAATTCCAACTCGTGTGCGCCCAAAGCTGTTGCATCGTGGACCACCCAAATTTTGTCGGGAGCCTGCCCAATGCGCGGTTTGGTAGCGATGTCCAAAGACAAGTCACTGAGCAACTGGTTGAAGCGTTGCAACATGGCCTCGGTATCGGTGGGCATGAACACTTCCACCTTGCTGGTGCTTAATTCATTTTTAAGTCGACGCAAAAAAGAGGCGCCGTAATAATCCAACAATTCGTTGGAGCGACTGTAGATGACAACACTCTTGCCTTCTTTGGCCAAGGCGGTGATACAGCTGTCCATTTGCAATCGGTCTGCTGTCCTGAAAAAGAATTCAGGATTTGAAACATTGCTTTGCTCACCCATATCAGTCATTTCACAAATGCATCCATCGTTGTCAAATCGATCAAGCCCCAATGATAAGCACTTCGAGAAGGGATGGCGGCATTTTCTGGGCGTGCAACTGTTATAAGCGCGGCAATATTGCCTTCCAGCAACAAAAAGGCCTACATGCCGCGAAACAATTGAGAGGCACTTCGGCTAACAGCCAGTCTGTCAGGACGGCCTTTGATCAAAACCTCTTGTCTTCCGCGCTCATCACGTTGCACGCCGGCGATGGCTTTGACATTCACCAGTGTGCTGCGGTGAATTTGCCAAAAGACTTTGGGGTCGAGCTCTTCCACCAATTCTTTGATGGGTTTGCGAATCAGAAATTCTTGCGCTTCAAGGTTTGCACGCGTGTGTATTTGTCGTCGCTGACACAAAACAGTACGTCGTCCACTGCCACCATTTGAATACTTTGGCCCACCGAGGCCTGCAGCCAAGAGAGGTATTGCGTGGGCTGACCTTTGAGTTGGGCAGACAACACATGCAGCAATTGCTGCACTGAGGCAGATCCTGCAGAACCCGCAGACGCCCAGGAATCAGTGGACTGTGCGAGTAAAGCAGCCTCCACATCAGCGCCACTGTCAGCCGAACGTTGTAACAAACGTTTTTGCAATCGGTCTGCAGTGACTCGCAGGCGCTCAGGCTCGGCAGGTTTCAAGACATAGTCCACCGCACCTTGTTCAAACGCATCCAAGGCGTACTGGTCGTAGGCCGTGATGAACACCATCTCGGGCAACAAAGCCTCATCGCCCAAATCGAGTTGCGCAATTTCTTTGGCCGCCTCGACGCCCGTGAGGCCGGGCATGCGGATGTCCAGAAAAATAACATCGGTCTGGTGTTCTTTGACGGCTTGGATGGCTTCTAAACCATTCTTGGCTTCGGCCACAATTTGCAACTCCGGCCACACCTGCGCCAAACGTGCGCGCAGTTGGTCGCGCATCAGGCGCTCGTCATCGGCAATCACAGCTCGTGGGTGGATGGCACTCATGGCTGAAGTTTATACACCGGCAGACTGCGGCTCTAAGGGCACCACACGATAAGGCACCGTGATTTTGGCCAGGGTGCCTGAACCCTCATAAGCTTCCATGGCACGGATGCTGAATTGGGCTTGGTCACCATGAATCAGTGTCAGGCGATCGCGGATGTTTTTGAGACCAAAGCCATGACCCGTTTGATCTGGCAGTCCTGCAGATTCTTCGGGGTAATAACCCACACCCGTGTCGCGAACGGTGACCTCCAATTGACCATGAACGACCTCAGCCCGAAGTGTCAGTGTGCCGCCTTCTGCCTTCGGCTCGAGACCATGTTTGAAAGCGTTTTCGACCAAACTGAGCACCATCATGTGCGGTATTTCGGCGGAATTCAGCCCCTCTGGAATGTCCCATTGAATTTGCAAGCGGTCTTCCATGCGCATTTTTTGAATGTCCAAATAAGGACGAATCACGTTCAACTCTTGACCCAGATTGCGCAACTTTGGGCTGTTGGTTTCGCGCATCGATGGCAATGTGGCCCGTAGCAAAGCGATCAAACTTTTTTGCATCAAGCTAGCGCGCGGTGGATCGGTTTCAATCAAATGATCAATTGAAGCCAAGGTGTTGAACAAAAAATGCGGCTCAACTTGCGCTTGCATGGCGGCCAAGCGCGCCTCGACCAATTGACGTTTGAGTTGTTCGGCTTCAGCCAAATAAGTGGCAGCGCTGGCTTTTTCTTCTGCCTGAATTTGTTGTTTGTAGCTGGCTTTGATGACGATGGAGGTCAGCACAATCAGCAAGGCAGCTTGTGGCGCCAACACAATGCCGCCTGCAATCATGAGGACAAATGCAATGCCAAAGAAAAGTTTCCAACTGATCGACACCAACCATCTGGCGTAATCGTGAAAAGCGTCTTTCAAAGGTTGCCACTTTGAGGGTGGCGTGAAGTTTGTTGGTGAATTTGAAGTGGTCATAAGGCCTCGCTGTTTGGTATGGGCCTAATGTAGAAACTTGCTTTGGTCAGTGCACGCGGTTTGCGACGAACTGTCAAATCCAAGGCATGAACTGCAAAAATTCAAACTTGAATGAACGTGCGGAGGTCAGTTGCCGGCGCGTTTGCTTTTGGTCAAGTCAACACCCAGTTGCTTGAGCTTGCGATACAGGTGTGTGCGCTCTAAACCTGTTTTGTCGGCCACACGGGTCATGGAGCCGCCTTCATTGGCCAAGTGGAATTCGAAGTACGCTTTTTCAAATGCATCGCGTGCATCGCGCAATGGCAAGTCGAGCTCAAAGCTTTGCGAGCCTTGCAGGGAATTGTCTTGCGGCGTGGAGGGATTGCCAGACACAGCCGTGCTTGAAGTGGTGCCAGATTGCGAGGCTTGGTAAGCGGCAGCCGCTTGACGAACTTGTTCGCGCGCCAACCCCTGCTCGACTGTTTTCAACAGTTTTTGCAGCGTGATGGGTTTTTCTAAGAAAGCTTGGGCACCAATGCGAATGGCATCGACAGCAGTATCGATGGTGGCATGACCACTCATCATGATGACGGGCATGTTCAAGAGCCCACCGGTGGACCATTCTTTGAGCAAGGTGACACCATCGGTGTCGGGCATCCATATGTCGAGCAAGACCAAATCGGGACGCATGCGATTGCGCGCATCGCGAGCTTGCGCAGCATTCTCGGCCAACTCGACGTTGTGTCCTTCATCGTTCAGAATTTCCGAGAGCAAATCGCGAATGCCAAGCTCGTCATCCACCACCAATATGTTTGCCATGTTGCTTTTCGTTGCCTCAAGTTTGCGCTATTTTCTCGACACTGAATGATAACGATACTTGGGCGCCTTTGACCACCCCCTCTTCAACTCGATTGGCAATGTCCAAACGGGCACCGTGTTCGTCGGCAATTTTCTTCACAACCGCCAGCCCCAAGCCTGTGCCTTTGGCTTTGGTGGTGACGTAGGGTTCGAAGGCGCGCTGCAAGATGCTGGGCGAAAACCCTGAGCCTTCATCGAGCACGGTCATTTTGACCCGCTTGCGTGCGGGGCTCCAGCGGGTGACCAACATCACATGCGCTTGCGCTTCGCTGGCATCCTGTGCATTTTGCAGCAGGTTGTGCACCACTTGCCGCAATTGCTGGGCATCGCCCTCGATGAGCGGCAATGTCGGGTCTAAGTCCGTGCAAATCTGCGCCCGTGTGGCCGTCTCGGAAGGCTCCTGCGCATACAGGCCCATCACATCCAAAATCAGATTGTTCAAGTCGAGCGGCTTTAAATCGGCCGACGGCAGGCGCGCATAGTCACGAAACTCATTGACCAGGCGCTTCATGGCCGCCACCTGCTCCACAATGGTCTTGACCGATTTGGTCAAGACGGACTGTTCGGGCTCTTCCAATTTGCCATCCAACTTGCGCTCTAGCCTCTCGGCCGACAACTGAATAGGCGTGAGTGGGTTTTTGATTTCATGGGCCAGCCTGCGCGCCACCTCGCCCCATGCCTGTGAACGCTGGGCCGAGACAATTTCGGAGATGTCGTCAAACACCAGCAAGCGCATGCCATCGGGCAATATGGCGCCGCGCGCTACCAAGGTGACCGACGTGGCCTCCAAGCCTTGGCCCGAGGCATGGATTTCAAACGACTTTTGCCAATGGTCTAGCTCGTGCCTGTCTTTGTCGGCGCTCAGCAATTCAAACTGCTCTTGCACACCGGCTGCAAAGTTTTGCAAATTGGGCAAACTCAAAAATGCGGTTTTTTCGAGGGCCGCCAAGGGCAATTTCAAAATGCGTGTGGCGCCCGGGTTAGAAGACTGAATCGTGCCGCGCGCATTGAGCACAATCACACCCGCCGTCAGGTTGTCCAAAATGGTTTGCAAGTTGCCACGTGCAGCGTCGAGTTGCATCAAACTGCGCTCTACAGCGCTGCGGGCATCTGACAATTGCTGTGTCATCTCTGCAAACGAGCGCGTTAATCCACCCAACTCGTCTTTGCCTTGCAAGGCGTACTTGGGCGTCAAGTCGCCCGAGGCCACTTGGCGCATACCGTGCGCCAGCAACAACAACGGTCGGGCCAATTGGTTGCCCAGCAACACGGCCAACAACACGGCTGCCAGCACCGCCATGATGAGGCTCAAGGTCAGTGTGCCGATGTACATGCGCCGCAGGCCATCGCGCGCCAACGCCCGTTCTTGGTATTCGCGGTTGGCAACCTGCACATCCAAGGCATTGGCCACCAAGGTGGCAGGCAACTCTTGTGAAATTTGCAACACCCAAGGGTCATCGCGCAAGCTCAAACTGTTTTGCGGCACCAAGGTCAGCACTTTGATGCGGCCCGAGGGCACACCCGCCGCTTCGTCGAGGCCCTCCACAACTTCTACACTCAATTTGTTGCGCACTTGCTTGAGTTGGGCAGCCGTAGGTCGATCGGGACGGATTGAAAAGCGCGACTGTCCCGCCGTGGCTATCATGCGGCCGTCGGCTGTCCAAAGTACGGCATCACTGGCGCCCATTTGCTCGCGCACCCGGTCTAGCATGAGGGAGGCACTGGCTTCTTGCACATCGACCAATTGCTGTGCCGCCACTCGCGACTGTTTGGCCAAGTCGCCACTCAAGGTGTCGATGGTGGCTCGGCCCAAGTTCAAACCCGCCACCAAGGCGCCTTCTACCTTGACGTCAAACCAGCTTTCAATAGAGCGCGAGACGAATTGATAAGAGACGACGTAAATGAGAACGCCCGGCACCACCCCCACAAGGGCAAAAATGGCAGCCAGTTTGACCAACAAACGTGAGCCAAATTGCCCCTGTCGCACCCGAATGACCAAACGTGTCAGGCCCCATAGCAAGCCCAACAAGAGCAAGCCGGCCACCACAGTGTTGACCAAGTAAAGGCGGTCGTAGTTGCGATCGTAAAGCGCGCGGTTGCTGGTGGCTTGGGTTAGCAAAACCAGCAGCCCCAAGCCAATGACCAGCAAAATGCCAACGCCCAAGCCCACCAACCAACGTACCGTTTTGGACGGTTGCATGCCTGTTGCAATTCGATCTTGTTTGTTCCGACTCATGGCTCAATTGTCGCTGACGAAGAGCGTCAACGACCGATGTCTGCGCTGAGGCGCAAAGTCTTTTGCGTGCTCAAATTCCATTCAGCTTGGCCACCTGCCATCATTTGGAAGGGCCTGGGGAGTTGTGAAACGTCAAGACGGAATTTGAAACTCAAGGCGACTTTATTGTCGATCTCGATGTCTGACAGGTCGGCCACCTTCCAATTCACCGTTCGGCGGATGGCCGCCAAGGCCTCTTCCAAGGTTTCAAAGGTTTGCGACAAGCTGCTGGCCAAACCGACAGCCCCGATGGGATCGCGGGAGACATTCAAACGCCACTTGCGGGTGAGCGGTTGGTAGGCCAAGCGGTAATGGCGTGTGGCACTGCCCACCTTTTTGTCGTACCAGTACCAACGGTCTCGCATGAGCTCAACTTCGGTGACAAAATAAATGGGCATGCCTTTTTGCAAGGCATCTTCGACCGTGCTGCTAAGGTCAAGGCGCAAACCGCTTTGCAGCAGCAAAGCGCCATCGGCGCGCTCAAGGCGCAATTCGGTCACTTCGAGGGCAGCGTTAGCGGGCGTTTGGGCTGTGGCTGGCAAAAATGTGGCGCCAAGCAGCCATGAACACAACAAAAGCGCACGGAGCCAAAAGCCTGTGCGCCCCACGCCATTCAACTTAGATTGAACGCTTTTCCAACAGTGCGTAATAAAAACCGTCATGTTCACCCATGTCATTGTCGCGGAGACTGATCTCAGAAATGACATTTGAGGGCGTTAAATGGCCTGGAGAGGGCAAGATCAGGGCATCAGTGTTGTGCTGAACAAACGTTTGGATTTGAGTTTCACCTTCAGCCCTGAAAACTGAGCAGGTGCAATAAAGCAATCTGCCACCGGGTTTTACCAGCGGCCACAGCGCTTTGAGCAACTTGGCCTGAATGCTGGCCAATTGCTGTACATCGGTCTCTCGGCGCAACCAGCGTACGTCTGGGTGACGACGACCAATGCCTGACGCTGTGCAGGGCGCATCTAGAAGAATGCCGTCAAACAATTGGCCATCCCACCATTTGGCGGTGTCTGCGGCATCTGCCGCCACAATTTGAGCTTGCACTTGCAAGCGGTCGACGTTTTGTTGAATGCGTTCGCACCGCTGGGGGTCTACATCCAAAGCCAGTACTTGCGCTGTAGGCGCGCATTCCAGCAAGTGTCCTGTCTTGCCGCCGGGTGCTGCGCATGCGTCCAACAAACGCAATGAAGGGCCAGCCGCCTGCAAGCCCTTGAGCAACAAAGGGGCAGCCCATTGCGCGGCAGCGTCTTGCACCGAGACATGGCCTTGCGCAAAACCTGGCAACAAATGCACCGGCACGGCCTTGTCCAATTGAACACCCGAGGGCATGCCAGCGGTGGTAACAAGCTTGCCTGCAATGCCTTGTTGTTGCAACGCGGCCAAGTAGTCGGCCGCCGTGTGATGCTGTTGATTCACCCGCAGTGTCATGGGTGCCGCAGATTGCGCCGCCCCCAAAATGGCGGTCCATTGGTCAGGGTGATCGTGTTGCACACGCTTGACCCACCAACTGGGATGGTTCCATTGGGCCGTGACATCGCTGTCGGTGGCCAGCAGCAAAGCATCGCGTTCACGCAGGAAACGACGTAAGCAAGCATTCACAAACGGTGCTTGCGCACGCATGTCTTTGTGGCGACGCGCCGCTTCCACGGCTTGATTGACCAAGGTATGAACGGCATAAGGGGCCAGGTCATCGCGCCAAGACAATGCCAGCGCTGTACACAGCAATGCATCAGCCGATGCCGGGGGGGCTTTGCGCGCCAACAGTTTGCGCACGGCCACCGCACGCCCCCACCAACGCATGGCCTGGAAAGACAGGGCCTGCACACCGGGCCGCAAGTCTTTGGACACTTGCTCAATGGCTGCCGTCATGGACCGGCCATGGTGAACTGCTTGCGCCACGCCTGCTGTGGCTTGTAACAACTGCCACAAGGGCGCTTGTAAATGGGTGGCGCTTGAAGATGTGGCCATGCAACTCAAGCCAACAAATCGGCGTTGTCTAGCATTTGCGCTGGCAAAAACTTGACTTGCTTTGCCAACATGCTGGCTGGAAACTGGGTGACGGCATCGTTGTATTTGGTCACCGCTTGGTTGTAGGCATCCATGAGCGGCCATGCTTGGGCTTTGAGCCGGTCAAACTTGTAAGGCAAGGGCTCAATGAACCAAGTTGGTTCGCCCGTTTGACCCGCGCGAACCTCTGCCTTGGCCCAAGCTGCCAAGGCCAATCGGTCTTGATTGACCTTTTGCATTGCAATGGCCGACAGGGGCTGCGTCCGAGCCACATCCAAACTGTCTGACAAGTCTTCCAAAATTTTGAGCAAGTTGAGGTCACGCTCGTTTTTGAGCAGTGCTTCAGGCAAAGCCGCCTCTTCCATTTCACTCAGCATGTCGCGCATGGAGGCGGGCAAGTTGCCCTGCAGCCACACCAAGACGCGCAAGAGTTGTGCATCCACGGCCGCAAATTGTTTGGCGACACCGGCGCGCAACAACACCAAGCGGTTGTATGCACCCACTGCCCAAAAAAACAAAACGGCCAAAATGGCGCTGAAAATCAGAAGAGACATGTTGTCATCATTGTGAATGAAAACTCAAGCTAAATGCAAAACGCCTCTGGCCGCATAAACGGTTCAGAGGCGCTTTTCAAATCATCCGGCCAAGGCCGGATGTTGATCAGGCGTTCGAATCGGCAGCGTTGTTGGCTGCGTCTTCGGTCAACTGCTGAGCTTCGGCCAATTCAACGGCTTCGGCTTCTGTGATGGCGCGGCGCTCTGCCTCGTCCATCGCGTCTTTGGCGGCGCGTGCTTTGTGATAAGCCAAGCCCGTACCGGCAGGGATCAAACG
>JBEDKQ010000113.1:0-13957 GCA_041172085.1 Pseudomonadota bacterium
GGCGTGGACTCCATGCCAGAGACCGCCGAAAACGTGGCAACCGATTACAAAATTGAGCGTGAAGCGCAAGACCGCATGGCCTTGGCCAGCCAGATGAAAGCTGTGGCCGCTCAAAAGGCTGGCCACTTGGCGCGTGAAATTACGCCCGTCAGCATTCCTCAAAAGAAGGGCGATGCCATCATGGTGGACACCGATGAACACCCTCGCGAAACCAGCATGGAATCTTTGGCCAAGCTCAAAGGTGTGGTGCGTCCTGATGGCACCGTCACAGCGGGAAATGCCAGTGGCGTCAACGATGGCGCATGTGCGTTGCTGTTGGCTAACGAAACAATGGCCAGTAAGTACAGCCTGACACCCAAAGCCCGTGTGGTGGGCATGGCCACTGCTGGCGTGGCACCGCGTGTGATGGGCATTGGCCCAGCACCCGCAACTTTGAAAGTGTTGGCGCAAACAGGTTTGACACTTGATCAAATTGATGTAATTGAATTGAACGAAGCCTTCGCGGCGCAAGGCTTGGCAGTGCTCCGCATGTTGGGCTTGAAGGACGACGACGAGCGTGTAAATGCATGGGGCGGTGCCATTGCATTGGGTCACCCATTGGGTGCCTCTGGCGCACGTTTGGCCACCACAGCCGTTAACCGTTTGCATGCTACCGGTGGTCGCTACGCGCTGTGCACCATGTGCATTGGCGTCGGCCAGGGCATTGCCGTGATTTTGGAACGCGTTTAAGGATTCTCAAATGACAACACACCTCTCAACCCGTGCGGCATGGTACGAAAAAAATGGCGAAGCCCGTGACGTCATGGTGTTGGGTTCATTGCCGCTCAATGCACCAGGCAGAGGCGAGGTGTGTGTGCGATTGGCCACCTCGGGTGTCAACCCATCTGATGTGAAGTCCCGCCGTGCGCGGCCCTTAACCGACCCTTGGGTGGTGCCCCACAGCGACGGTGCTGGCACCATTGAAGCCGTGGGTGAGGGCGTTTCTAAACTTCGATTGGGCGAACGTGTTTGGATTTGGAATGCACAGTGGCAACGCCCGCACGGCACTGCGTCTGAAGCCATTGTGTTGCCCGAAGCGCAAGCCGTAAAGCTACCCGACAACACTGATTTTGCAGCGGGTGCTTGCATGGGTATTCCAGGCCTAACAGCGGTTCAAGCTGTGCACCTGGCGGGCGACCACAATTTGCGTGGCAAGAAAGTATTGGTAACTGGTGCATCTTCTGCTGTGGGCCATTACGTCACCCAACTCGTGACGCAATATGGCGGTCATGTCATTGGTACGGTGGGCTCTGAAGAAAAGGCCACTCATGCCAAATCAGCAGGCGCCGTAGAAACCATTTTTTACAAAACAGAGCCGGTGGTCGAACGCTTAAAAGCCTTTAGTCAAGGGCGTGGTGTTGATGTGATCATTGACATGGACTTTGCAACGGCATCGCAGTGGGTCACCACGGGTGGCTTGGCGCCCCATGGTCAATTGGTGGGCTATGGCTCGAATGTCGTGGGCGATATTCCATTGACCTTCCGACCTTTGTTATTCAATTCGATTGGCCTCAAATTTTTCTTGGTATATGACTTGCTGCCGGCAGATCGAACCTGGTGTGTGAATCGCCTCAACGAATTGTTGGCAGGTGGTCAACTGCAGCACACCATTGGCGCCCGATTTACGTTGGCGCAAATTGTGCAAGCACATGAAGCCGTTGAAGCAGGTCAATTAGGCAATGTCGTGATTGATCTCTGAGAAAAAGCTGGTTAGAGTCAGGGCTATGAAAACATTCAAAACACTTCAAGAACTCGCCGCATGCGTCGGTCAAACCGTGGCTGTTTCACCCTGGACCGAGATCACCCAAGAGCAAGTCAACATGTTTGCCGAAGCCACAGGCGATCACCAATGGATTCACATCGATGTGGAAAAAGCCAAAGCGGGCCCGTTTGGCGCGCCCATTGCGCATGGCTTTCTCACCTTGTCTCTCATTCCCAAGTTGTCTCAAAGCGCTATCAAAATTGAAGATGTGCGCATGGGTGTGAACTACGGCTTGAACAAAGTGCGCTTTACATCCCCTGTGCCCGTGGGCAGCAAGTTGCGCGGCCACATGAAATTGCTCGATGCAGTGGCCATTGATGGCAACGGCATGCAGTTCACGTGGGAAATGAAGATTGAGCGTGAAGGCTCTGAAAAACCCAGCTGCATTGCTGAATCGTTGGCGCGTTATTACGTTTGATGCGTGAAGTTAAACGCTTAAGCGTTTAACGCTTGAAGCCATTCTGGCGCCAAGCTTCGTATACCACCACCGCCACACTGTTGGACAAATTGAGACTGCGCTGGCCTTCTAGCATGGGCAGTTTCAATCGGTTGGCGGGCTCAAAACTTTCGCGCAGCTCTGGCGCCAAGCCTCGAGTCTCGGCGCCAAACACAAACCAATCGCCTGCATTAAATTGAGTTTCTTGCACAAAGCGTGTGCCCTTGGTGGTGAGCGCAAACATGCGCGCAGCATCTGGTTTTTCTGTGGCTAAAAACGTGGCCCAGTCGGCATGGCGCTTAACTTGCGCGTACTCGTGGTAGTCCAAACCTGCGCGGCGCATGTGCTTGTCTTCCATCGAAAATCCCAAGGGCTCGATGAGGTGCAAGGCGCAGCCCGTGTTGGCCGCCAAGCGAATGACATTGCCCGTGTTGGGCGGAATTTCGGGTTCGACTAAAACAATGTGAAACATAAGCCTCTATTGTGCTTCGGAAGTGCGTCAGAATTTGCATGGCATGAATGCACATTCACATTTCAGTGCGCGCAAACACCAGGCCTTTGACGGAGCGCGCACCGGCTTGTTTCAATACACTTGCGGCGGCGTTAAGGCTGGCGCCACTGGTCATGACATCGTCTACCAGCAACACATGTTGACCTCTGAGAGAAGCTGCTCGCAATGGCGCAACGGCCAAAGCGCCTGCTAAGTTTTGAAGGCGCTCAGATCGCTTGAGGGTGCTTTGCTGTGCGGTGTGTCTTAGCTTGAGCAAGGTGCAAGCCTGGGTTTGATGAGGGCTCAAACTTTTGGCCAACTGCAAGGCTTGATTGAACCCTCGCTCGGCCAAACGCTGCGCCGACAGGGGCATTGGCAAGATGATATTTGCTGCATCCAATGCGTCTTCAACGCCTGGGGCACTGCGCATGAGCAAGGCCAAAGCTTTTGCCCAAGCTGGATCTTTCTGAAACTTGAATTGGCTTACCAGTTGCGTCCACGGCCATGTGTAAGACATGGCGGCCCAGCAGCCGTCCAAGGGGGGAGGATTAACTTGGCAGTTTGAACAGATGGTGGATTGGCGGTGGCCTTGCAAGGAAGTTTCTGTCCAAAATGAGCGGGGCAGGGCCAACGCGCAGACTTGGCACCTTTGTTTGGGTTGACCAAAGGCACTGACACAGGCATGGCACACCGGGACGGCGGGCCATGCCTTGCAAATTGCACATTGGCTGGGAAGGTTAATCATGAACCAATATACTTCTGGGCATTGGCTATGCACCTTGCATTGGCGCTGCAGAGGGCTTTCTTTGCGCTGCATGCCCTGAAATTTTCATACGCTTTTGCCTGCCCCTCATTCATTCAAATGGCCCAAGAACGCCCTCCCAGCTTAGACCCTGTCGCCGCAAGTCGATGGGCAATGCTGCCCTTGTCTGATCAAGGCACGCGTGTCCACACACTCAGCTCACCTTGGCTTCACGAAGAAGTAGCGCGGCGCATGGAAGAGCGCTTGGCTTTCATCAAATTGCAACCGCAATCTTGGGTGTGCTGGGACCCCGTGCGTGCAGGCCTGAATGCGCTGGGTTTATTGAAGCAACGCTACCCACAGGCCAAAGGCTTTTTAAAAGCGCAAAGGCCTGAAGAAGCCACACAAGTCAAAGCGTGGGCTAGCAAACCCTGGTGGCAAGCAAAGTCTTGGTTTGACGCACGTTTGCAAACGACTGACATTGCAGACCACAGCATGGATTTGGTATGGGCCAACATGCTGTTGCATCAAGCATCAAATCCAGAGGCTTTGCTGGCCCAGTGGCATCGTGCGCTGTCGGTCAATGGCTTTGTGATGTTCTCATGTTTAGGCCCTGACACCCTGCTCGAATTGCGCGCAGCTTATGCGCAAGCAGGATGGCCTATGCCTGCGCATGAATTTACCGACATGCACGATTGGGGTGACATGTTGGTTCATGCGGGCTTTGCCGAGCCTGTGATGGACATGGAAAAAATCACCTTGACCTATGCCAGCCCCGAAAAATTGCTCGAAGATTTGCGCAGCATGGGGCGCAATTTTCACGTCGACCGTTTTGGCGGTCTGCGCGGCAAAGCTTGGTTGAATCAACTTCACGCTGTTTTGCTAACCATGGCCAAACCTGACCATGAAGGCCGCTTGGCGCTGACGTTTGAAGTGGTCTATGGCCATGCCCTCAAGCCCCAACCGCGTTTGAAGGTGGCATCAGAAAGTCAAATTGGTTTGGACGACATGCGCCAAATGCTAAAGCAACCGCGTTCTGCGCCCTAATTAGAAATACGCTCCAACATGACCGATGTCGATCTCTACAACCTCAGCCCTACCGCGCGTTTGCTGGGTGTTGGTTTTTTCATTGCTGTGGTGCCATTGCTTTGGACCTACTACAAAAACCGCGGTACCAACGTTCATCGAAAAATGCGATCCTTGGTGGTCCTCACCTTGTTTCTCACATTTGACTTGGTCTTGTTTGGCTCCTTTACGCGCCTAACGGATTCAGGCTTGGGTTGCCCCGATTGGCCAGGTTGCTATGGCCACGCCAGCCCCATCGGCGCGGATGCGCACATTGATGCAGCTGTAGCAGTAATGCCCACCGGGCCCGTCACGCACAACAAAGCATGGATAGAAATGATCCACCGCTATTTGGCCATGTCGGTGGGCTTCTTGATTTTGGTCTTGGCGTTCTCTAGCACCTGGCAAAAATTCAAAGGACTACTGACCACGCAAGACACGTGGCAAGTGCGGCCAGCTTGGGCGTGGCTCACCCTGTTCTGGGTTTGCATGCAAGGCGCTTTTGGTGCCTTGACGGTCACCATGAAATTGTTTCCAGCCATTGTGACGATGCACTTGTTGGGTGGCATTGGCTTGCTGGTGTTGTTGAGCTATCAAGTGGCTTGGGTGCCTACCGCAGAACGTGAATTACTGTCCAAGCGGCTTCGCGCCATGGTTTGGATTGCTGCGTTATTGCTTGTGATTCAAATTGCAATGGGCGCCTGGGTCAGCACCAATTACGCCGTGCTTGCTTGTACCGGTTTTCCTGATTGCAATGGTCAATGGTGGCCTGCATGGAATGGCGAAGCGTTTCAAATTTGGCGACACTTAGGCGTGGATGCTGCTGGGCAAACGCTTCCCTTTGAAGCTTTGGTGTCTGTGCACATGGTGCACAGAATCATGGCCTTGATTGTTTTCTCTTACGGCGCCTTCATGCTTTGGACTTTCACGCGTGCGGGTGTGTTAAAAGATTTGTCACGTTGGTGGGGCGCTTTGTTGGCGCTGCAATTGATCACTGGCTTGTCCAACGTGGTGTTGGACTGGCCTTTGCTGGCTGCCGTGATGCACACGGGAGGCGCTGGCGCTTTAATGATGACGCTGACCTGGATGCTCAGTCGCAGTCGATCCGGTGGCCATTGATGGAGGCTTGAGGTATGAACATGTTCACTAAATTTTTAACAAGCATTGCCTTGGTGCTTTCTTTGGGTGCATGCAACGAGCAAAAAATGTCGTTTCATGGTGTAGACATTACGGGCGCAGACTACGCCAAAGTGCTGAACTTAACCGATCAAAACGGCCAAGCGCGCACGCTCAAAGACTTTGCAGGCAAGGTGGTGGTGGTGTTCTTTGGTTATACCCAATGCCCTGATGTGTGCCCTACAACCATGCAAGAACTGGCCGAAGTGAAACGTTTGTTGGGCTCAGATGGTGACAAGTTGCAAGCTGTGTTTGTGACGGTCGATCCTGAGCGCGACACCACTGAGTTGCTAAAAGCCTACGTAGAGAATTTTGATCCCAGTTTTGTGGCGTTAAGACCTACTGCAGAGCAACTGCCTGCAGTTGCCAAGGAATTTAAGATTTACTTCAAGCGCGTAGAGGGCAAAACACCTACCAGCTACACCATGGATCACTCTGCTGGTAGCTATGCGTTTGACACGCAAGGCAGAATTCGTTTGTTCAACCGTTATGGCTCGGGTGCCAAAGTGTTGGCTGAAGATTTCAAGTGGTTGTTGAAATAAGTGCGTTGAAATCTATTTCTGTAACTTGTTGAAATGAAACGGATTAGAGTGCACTTTCAAATTCCTGAGCACTGACGCCAGCTTGTCTCAAAAGTCCGTTGACAGTTCCAATTTTGACCTCTTTGTGGTTGGGCACAACACAACCTACACCATTGCGTTTTAGAACAACATGACTACCGGATTGTCTGGCTACGGTAAAGCCTAGTTTTTGTAAAGCCTTGATGATGTCCATGCCAGATAGGCCTGGAAATTTAGGCATGCGAAACTTCAAATGTGGTTAAGACGGGGCGTGTTTGGATTTTCATAGGAAATTCTTGAAGGTAGAGGCTAGTGGCCTCCTTCAGGTTTTCCATGGCCTCTTCTTGGGTTTCCCCTTGGGTGGTTGTACCAGTCTCAGGGTTGAGCGCGACAAACCCACCTTCTTCTGCTTCAGTGATGACAGCTGAAAGTAACATTGGACCGTCCTTGAAAGTGAATTTTCATTATGCATTCACTCAACTGAACCATCAACCCATGATCGGGTCATGCAAGTGAATGAATGCCCTGAGTTTTATCAGCAATGAAAAAAAGACAGCAAAGCTTTTCTGCTGTAGCTTTGAATCAAGCTTCAGCGTATTCCGTCAAAGCCGCTTTCATTTTCTTCATCGCCGCCACTTCAATTTGACGAATGCGCTCGGCACTGACGCCAAACTCATCGGCCAAATCGTGCAAGGTCATGCCGCCTGAGCCATCGTCGTTCACTTTGAGCCAACGCTCTTCCACAATTCTGCGGCTGCGTTCATCAAGTGAGGCAAGGGCAGTGGCTATGCCATCGCTGGCCATCATGTCGCGCTGATGCGCTTCAATCATGGCGGTGGGTTCGTGGTGCGCATCGGCCAAATAAGCGATAGGGCCGTAGGCCACTTCACCGTCATCGGAAGGAGCGGGATCGAGCAGCACATCGCCGCCAGACATGCGCGTTTCCATTTCCATCACTTCTTCACGTTTGACATGGAGGTCTTTGGCCATGCTGTCAATTTGCGAAGAGGTGAGGGTGTCGCGGTGTGTCCCTGTGGCTTCGTCGGCTTCGGCTTTGAGGCCTTGCTTCATGGAGCGCAGATTGAAAAACAATTTGCGCTGCGCCTTGGTGGTGGCCACCTTGACCATGCGCCAGTTCTTCAAGATATATTCGTGAATTTCGGCCTTGATCCAGTGCATGGCGTAGCTCACCAAGCGCACGCCTTGATCGGGGTCGTAGCGTTTGACAGCTTTCATCAAGCCGATGTTGCCCTCTTGAATGAGGTCGGCATGGGGCAGGCCATAGCCTAAATATTGAAGGTGCGAGAGAACCAGCTTTCCAGCGGCTTCTAGGTCGTTTTCGTTTTTGAGTTTGCGCGCAAACTCCTGCTCCTGCTCAAGGGTGAGCATAGGCATGCGGTTGACCGCAGAGATATAAGCATCGAGGTGCCCCAATGACGGCACAACGGCCCATGGGTTCTTCAGGGCCAGTGCTGTGTCGGGGGATCCAGTCAGGTGTGTCATTCCAGAACTCCTATCCATGATGGACCGGATTTTAGCACTCTCTTGTGAAGAGTGCTAAATATATAAGTTATTGTTTTTGTTGATATTTATCAACTTATGCAGAATATGGGATTGGCCGCAAAGCCATCCAAGTCTTCAAAGCATGGGCTTGGTACAGCCTAAATTTGCCGAAATGGCGTTGCTTGCTTCCTTTAGCAATTGAATGTATTTGGGTGCATCGGCCTCGACATACCTGAAGATAGGGAAAGAAATACTCAAACCTGCAATGGGTTGCGACAGGCGGTCAAAAATGGGGACGCCAATGCAGCGAATGTGTTCGTTGAATTCTTCGCGGTCTTCGCCAAAGCCTTGCGCCTTGGTACGCTCGAGTTCCAGTAAATAGTCTTCGCGATTGGTGATGGTATTGGCCAAAAACTTTTTGTAGTCCATGCCTTGCATGATGCGGTCACGTCGCTCTGTGTTCTCCCAAGCCAACAACACTTTGCCAATGGCGGTGCAATGCAGCGGGGCGCGACGTCCGATGCGAGAGTACATGCCAAGCATGTGCCGGGAGTCAACTTTGTGCAAGTAAATAATTTCGGATTCGATCAAAGAGCCCAGGTGAACTGTTTCGCCTGACACATCGGCCAGCATGCGAATGTGATCTTTGGCCACCTCTACCAAGTCAGTTTGGCTAAGCGCCTTAGAGCCCAGTTCAAACACCTTCATGGTGAGACGATAGCGATCGCTTTCGTTTTCCTGTTGGACATAGCCTAAAGTGAGCATGGTCTGAAGAAAACGATAGACCGTGGCCTTGGGCATGGCCAAGCGAACAGACAATTCTGTGACCCCCACCACATTTTGCTCAGACAGAGCTTGCATGATGGCAAAGACTTTAAGGACCGCTGCAACCGATTCGGGTTGATTTTTCGAATCTGAAAAATCATCCTCTACAGCTGCGTGTTTGGAATGTGATACTTCTTGCATAAGAATGATTATGTACCTAGTTTGCTGGTTTTTAGGAAATTTGGAACGCGGTTACATTTTTTGTGAATTCCGCTTCCTAGGGTAATTGCTGGGGCGCCAATGCTTCGACCCGCCTATTGCCAATTTCACGCATGCGGATGGCCTGAGAGCCTTCATAACTGGGCGCTCTACCAGATGTCGATCGGCCCCAAAGTGCCAAACCATCGCCGAAATGTGGGCCCAATTCGGACTGGGTCACCGTGGCTTCGCCATTGGGTGAGACACCAGCAACCCACTCGCCCCGCTTGACGCCAAAGTCCCAGGCACGGCCAACACTGACAGCACCTTTGGCCAAGCCTGGTTGACCCAAGAGTTGCGAGCGGATGACCAAAAAACCTAGCGCTTCTTGCGGTGCTGTGCTGGGTGCTAAGACGTGTCCACCATTACCAGGGGTTCTGCGCCCGGCACGGCTGATGATCAAGCTTTGGTCAATGACCAAACGTGCGCCACCAAAAATGAAATCGACATCCCCCGCAATCATGCTGTTCTGAACCAACACGCGACCCTGAACGGGGCCTGCGCGGTCCGTGAACAAAGTGTCTTGGTGGCCGATCAATCGCATGTTTTTCAAGTGAATGCGATCGCCTTTAAGGGACAGTGCAACACCTTGTGCACCGCCTGACTCGCCTGCGCCAGAGGGGTAATCTTTGCCATCTTTGACTGTTTCCAGGGCGTCATTGGCCACTGTAAATCCCACCAACTGAACGTCATTGGCGTGGACAGCCATGGTGGTGCTGCCGAAGGTGCCGTAACTTGAGTCTTGCGTCACAGGATGACAAGGAGACGCCATTTGACCAGGCTGTTTAAACATGCCGTTGTAACGCGATTCAATCACCACGACATCTTTTGGGTTGCCAAGTGCGAACAGGGTAAAGGGGGCCTTGTCTTTGGCGCAAACAATCTCGCGGTATTGACCTGGCTTGATCAAAATGAAAACTCTGGCTGAACTGCTGCTTGCACTGGGCAAACTGTCGATGGCCGATTGCAGGGTCATGTGCGTGCCAGAGCCGTCTTGGGCAACCACCTTGTGCACTGGCCAAGATTGACGATTGTCTTCAATGCTGGGTTGCCAATCGCCCAAATATTTTTGGATTTCTGGCAGTGTTGAAGTGGACTTCAGTTGAACAGTCGTGACACAGGCCCCAAGACAGCTCGCGAGGGTGAGAACGGCTGCAAGGGCCCCGAGTTTTTTCATACGCGCTGCTTAAACAGTTGCTAAGTACAAAGCAGGTTCACCTTCTGCATCACAGCTGTAAAGTACCTTCTTTTCATCGGGCGTGAAGGAGGGGTGAGGGTGCGTCACTTGGCGGCTCTTTTTATAAACTTCCCAAGAACTGTCGTGTCTTGCAATAGGCCGGTGTGTTTTGTTCTTCAAGTCAAATACATACAGGTAGGGATCGGTTTGAATTTCGTGGCTGCTGCTGTCAGCCACGTCGGCGGGAGAACCGCAACCGTCGCCCACCAACAAATCGCCTTTGAAGTTGCTCATCAAATGAGAGCAAGCAGGCATGTGCACCAAGCGCTCGTTTTTAAGCGTGACGGGGTCCAGTGACCAAATGTAGCGCTCAGTTTCGCCTTTAAGGTATGACACATAAATCATGAGTGAACCATCGGGTACCCAGAACTCGTGGGTGCAGCTTTCACCCACTTCGTGTGTTTTGCCGCAACGAATGTTGGTGCCATCTTCGTTGATGAACCACATGCGCGCATCGACCAAATCGTGTGGACCTTCATGGCAGTAGGCCACTGTGTTGTCGTCGTAAGGACGGTATTGAGGGTGGCCCAACCAACCATCTTTTTCCAAGATCACTTCGCGCTGACCTGTGGCCAAATCAATTCGAATCAAGCGGCAACGGGGCTTGGCGTGGTACATGTCATGGAACTTTTTCCAGTCGCTCAAGGGGAACCAGTCGTCTGCATGAATTTCGATGCCCACCATGCGTGTGCAGGCAGTGTTGGTGACCCACGTACCATAACCAATCCAGCCTTGTGGTACGGTGTAGATCACGTCTTCTTTGAGTGAGCTCAATTCCAGTTTGATCAGTTGACGTTCGGCGCGGACAAAATACAACGACTTGTCGTCAGGGCTCAAGAAACCACCAAAGGTGTTTTCACGTGCTTGGTCTGTGAGTTGTGTGGCCACCTGCGATTCCAAATCTAGCAAGTGGTAGTTCCAATAGTTGGTGGGGCCAAACTCACCTGCGAACAACAACTTAGAGCCGTCGTTGGTGAAACATTTCTGATAAAAATATTGTCGATGGCATGTCACGTCCAAGGGCGTGAGTCGAGTCACCTCTGCACCCGTATCGGGATCTGTTTTGGTGACGAAGTTCAGTTGTCTTTGTGTGGCTTTCATGATGTGGTTCTATTGGTTTTACTTAATGCGTTGAAGGATGGCATTGCCGTTTTTAATAAGGTGTTCTGCAGCGGTCTCATCGCTGATTTTTTGGTACGCCACTCGCTCAAAAACTTCGCGCATGAATTTGTGCATGCGTGCATGTTCAAACAAGGGTGCTGGTTTGACCAACATGCCTGAATTTCTGGCTGACAAAATTTGATCGTAAGCAGCCAACTCCAGTGGCGTCACTTTGTTATTTTCTTTGAGGTACTTGTAGGGGCCGGGTGCCAATGGAATGCCACGTGTTCTGCCCAGCGAATGATGTGCTTCAGTGTCGGTTGCTAAAAACTGAATCAGCTTGGCTGCTGTTTCTGCTTGTTTGCTATTTCGACCAATGCTGTACATCAAAGTGGGCCTGCCAAACATGCCGCTGTCTTTGGCACCCTTGAGCGTTGGGAAGGGGCCTAAGTTAAGGTTTTGCTGCTTGTTCATGGTGGACTTGCGCAAATTGATCACAGAGTCCCAGGTGTAATTGCCTGCCCATTGGCCCGTGACCCAATCGGGTTGCTGTTCGGTGGGTTTCTCTGCACCGCCTAGGCTGGCGCGATGTGGCAAGGGCGTGGCCACTTGCTCATCAATCAGTCGTTTGTAGGTTTTGACCCAATCTAACGCAGCCTGATTTGACATTTGGATGCGCGGCTCTGTGGGGTCAATATAAGCTTGCCCATAATTTTGCTGCACCCACGCCTGAGACAACAAGACCATGTCGTAGAGCTCGCCATCCAGTGCGTATGACTGAGGGCCATTGGCTTTTCTGAAAGGTTTGCCCAAGGCAAACAATTCATCCCAAGTCTTGGGCATTTCAAGTCCAGCACGTTTTAAAGATGCATCGTTCCAAAGCAACACCCGTGCTGTGAAAGAGACGGGCAACGCGTTGAGTTTGCCACCCACCATGCCATAGTCGAGGTCAGCGGATTGAAAATTGCTGAGCTGATCTTTGCCCAAAAGAGGCAACAAATCTTTGAAACCATTGCCGCGTTTTGAAAACATGGACAACCAAGCCCAGTTAATTTGCATCACATCGGGTTCAGCACCGCCAGCAATTTGGGTGGTCAGGCGTTCAAGGTAACCATTGAAGCCCATGTATTCCGCTTTGATTTTGACGCCTGGATTTTTTTCTTCAAATAGGCGCAAGGCTTTCAAAGTGGCTTCGTGACGGCCCGAGCCGCCCCACCAACTGAAGCGCAAGACCTTGGCATTGGTTTGTGCATCCGCCGTGCGGATGAAAGGGATGGGAGAAAGTGCAGCGCCAAGCGCTACCATTTGTCGGCGATTGATCATGGCTGCAGCAAGCTCAGTTCACTTTGGCCATCAAACAAATGGCAAGCCGACATTTGAATGTGCAACTGCACAGGGGCTCCACGTTCCAATTGCGCCAAAGCTTCGGCTTCTTCGGCTGGCATCCGAACCGTTAAAGGTGTGTCGCCTACGCTGACATACAAAAAGATCTCAGCGCCCATGTGCTCCATGAAGCGGTAGGTTGTTTCCAATGGCAAAGAGTCGCCTTGCGCACGTGCGTGGAAATGAATGTGTTCGGGACGGATGCCGAAAATAACGTCTGCTGCTTTGTTGTTAGACAAGCGAGCTGTGTGCGTCGCTGGCAACGCCAATTGTGTGGTACCCAATTGCACTTTGATCTGACCATCTGCTTGATGCAGATTTGTTTTGATCAAGTTCATTTCGGGTGAGCCAATGAAGCTGGCCACAAACGCATTGGCAGGTCTGTTGTAAAGCGCTGTTGGGGTGTCTACTTGTTGAATACGACCTTCTTTGAGCACACAAATGCGCTCACCCATGGTCATTGCTTCGACTTGGTCGTGTGTCACGTAAATAGACGTGGCGGCTTGGCCTGAATCACGCAATGTGCGGTGCAGGTCTGTCAAGCGAACGCGCATGGATGCCCGCAGTTTGGCATCTAAATTTGAGAGAGGTTCATCAAACAAAAACACTTCAGGTTTTTTCACAATGGCACGGCCAACCGCTACGCGCTGTGCTTGCCCACCACTGAGTTGTTTGGGGAAACGGTCTAGCAGATGGGTCATTTCGAGCAACTCTGCTGCATGCCGCACGCGTTGATCTACCTCTTGTTTAGAAATGCCTGACAACTTGAGTCCAAACGCCAAGTTGTCATAGACTTTCATGTGTGGATAGAGCGCATAGTTTTGAAAAACCATGGCAATACCGCGCTCTTTAGGCGCAAGATCGTTCACCTTCTTATTGCCAATGCACATCTCGCCGCCGGTGATCTTTTCAAGTCCGGCCACCATGCGCAGCAATGTGGATTTTGCGCAGCCTGAGGGGCCCACAAATACCATGAATTCCCCATCTTTGATCTCTAAGTCCACGCCATGTACAGCGGTGAAACCATTGGGGTAAGTTTTTTTAATTTGACGAAGACTGACTTGTGCCACAAAGGACTCCGATTCAGGTGTTTGAATTTAGCCCTTAACACCACTGCTGGTGGCACCTTCAATGAAGTACTTTTGGGCTGCAAAAAAGACGGCAATAGATGGAATGAGCGCCACAACGCTGATGGCAATCACGTTGCGCCATTCCACTTCTTCAGTGGCACCAATGCTCATCTTCAAAGCCAAAGAAACGGGGTAGTTTTCTACGCTGGCCAAATAAATGAGCGGGCCCATGAAGTCGTTCATGGTCCAAATGAATTGGAAAACAATGACAGAAATAATGGCGGGTTTCAGCATTGGAATGATGATGTGAAACAACAGTTGAAGGGCATTGCATCCATCAATCATTCCGGCTTCCTCCATGTCACGGGGA
>JBEDKQ010000114.1:0-7563 GCA_041172085.1 Pseudomonadota bacterium
GCATCAGTTCAACTCTTCCTTCCGAATTTTTGTAATGGGCGCCATCACAGTGGGCAATGCTTGCATTTGCGCCAACACGGCATTCATCTTGCCTTCCACAGTATCGTGCGTGAGGATGATGACGTCCGTTTGATTTTCACCCGCTTGGCTCACTTGATCGGCCTCACGTTGAAGTACTGCGTCGATGCTGATGTTGGCTTCTGCCAACAAGCCTGTGAGCTTGGCCAATACGCCCGCCTCATCGGCCACGCGCAAGCGCAAGTAGTAACTGGTCACAACTTCTGAAATGGGCAGTATTTTCAAATTGCTCATGGCATTTGGTTGGAATGCCAAATGAGGTACGCGGTTCAACGGGTCTGCCGAGTGCAAGCGCGCGATGTCAACCAAATCGGCAATGACAGCACTGGCCGTAGGCTCAGAACCCGCGCCTTTGCCGTAATAGAGGGTGGTGCCCACAGCATCGCCCTGCACCATCACGGCGTTCATAGCGCCTTCAACATTGGCAATCAAACGTTGCGTCGGCACCAAGCTAGGGTGCACGCGCAACTCTACGCCTGCTTCAGTGCGTTTGGTAATGCCCAACAGTTTGATGCGATAACCCAACTGTTCGGCGTACTTGATATCGGCCGCGCCCAACTTGGTAATGCCCTCTGTGTAAGCCTTGTCAAACTGAACAGGAATGCCAAAAGCCAAGGCACTCATGAGAGTGGCTTTGTGAGCAGCGTCCACACCTTCAATGTCAAAAGTAGGATCTGCTTCTGCATAGCCCAGACGCTGCGCTTCCTTCAGCACCACATCAAAGTCCAAACCTTTTTCTCGCATCTCAGACAAGATGAAATTGGTGGTGCCGTTGATGATGCCAGCCACCCACTGAATGCTGTTGGCTGTGAGCCCTTCGCGCAAGGCCTTAATGATGGGAATGCCGCCCGCCACGGCAGCTTCGAACGCCACCATCACGCCTTTGGCGTGTGCAGCTGCAAAAATTTCGGTGCCGTGAACCGCTAACAGCGCTTTGTTGGCCGTGACAACATGCTTGCCTGCAGCAATGGTTTCTAGCACCAGTGCTTTGGCAATGCCATAACCACCAATCAACTCGACCACGATGTCAATGTCTGGGTTGGCAATGATCTGACGGGCATCATTGACCACCTTGACTTGGTCGCCACACAAGGATTGAGCTTTGGCCACATCTAAATCAGCCACCATCGTGATCTCTATCCCGCGTCCGGCACGACGTTTGATTTCTTCTTGATTGCGCTTCAACACATTGAATGTGCCGCTGCCCACGGTGCCCATGCCCAAAAGGCCAACTTGAATCGGTTTCATTTTTTCTCTCTTAGACCGCTGTACCAAAACGCTGACGCGCTTTTCCTAAAAATTTTGCCATGCGTTCAATGGCCTCTCGCAAATCATCCAGATGCGGCAAAAAGACGATACGGAAATGGTCAGGCGAAGGCCAGTTGAAACCGGTTCCCTGTACCAACATCACTTTGGTTTCTTGCAGCATTTCCAAGAAAAACTGTTGGTCATCTTGGATCGGATAAATTTGGGGATCGAGTTTGGGGAACATGTAAAGCGCAGCAGTAGGCTTGACGCAAGATACACCCGGAATGGCGTTGATTAACTCGTAAGCCAAATCCCTTTGCTTGCGTAAACGACCGCCGGCATTCACCAACTCATTGATGCTTTGGTGCCCCCCAAGAGCAGTTTGGATG
Source organism: Pseudomonadota bacterium (assembly GCA_041172085.1). GTDB lineage: Bacteria > Pseudomonadota > Gammaproteobacteria > Burkholderiales > Burkholderiaceae_C > Limnohabitans_A. The sequence continues at coordinate 1,716 of JBEDKQ010000114.1, forward strand.
GCCCACTGACCTGGCACATTGGCACAAAGGCGCATGTTGGACAACATGTTCAAACCTTCAATGTAATCTTTGGCAGGACGTTTGTCGCCCGTGAGAAACATCCAACCCGCGCGGTAACCACACGACCGGTAGCTTTTTGACAAAGAGTTGAAGGTAATGGTCAAAACATCTTGGCTGAGACTGGCGATGGGGGTGTGCTTCACACCATCGTACAAAACCTTGTCATAAACCTCATCGGCAAAAATAACCAAACCGTGCTCTCGCGCAATGTCAACAATGCTTTGCAAAATGGCATCGGCGTACAACGCGCCTGTGGGGTTGTTAGGGTTGATGACAACGATGCCTTTGGTTTTAGGCGTGATCTTGGCCCGAATGTCTTCCAAGTTGGGCATCCAGCCATTGGCTTCATCGCACATGTAATGAACAGGTGTGCCGCCAGACAAACTGGCCGCGGCCGTCCACAACGGATAGTCGGGCGCGGGCAACAATAACTCGTCGCCGTTGTCGAGCAATGCATTGGTGGCCATCACAATCAACTCGCTGGCACCGTTGCCCAAATAAATATCGTCCAGCGTAACGCCCTTGATGCCCTGTTTTTGCGTTTCGTGCATGACCGCCTTGCGCGCTGCAAAAATGCCTTTGCTGTCCGAGTAACCCGCCGAATTGGGCAGGTTGCGAATCATGTCTTGCTGTATTTCTTCGGGGGCATCGAAACCGAACACGGCCAAGTTGCCAATGTTCAATTTGATGATCTTGTGGCCCTCTTCTTCCATTTGTCGGGCGCGGTCCATGATGGGTCCGCGAATGTCATAACAAACGTTGGCAAGCTTGGCCGATTTCTGGATAGTTTTCAAAATCCCTCCGGGGGGTGTTGACGCTGGGGAAAACCTATAATTTGACCACAGAACTGGCCCTTTTTAAGAAACGCCCCCACATGAAACTACATCCCGATGCCAGCAACGCTTATTCAATTCAAGGCTACAGCGACGATGGTGTGGTCGTGAACGGCAAGCTGCAAACCGGCCCCCTGAAGTTATGCGCCATTCAAGGACCTCAACGCTGGTCCTCCGCAACCTTCGAAGACCTGACACAGGCTTCATTTGATGAACTTCTGGACTTCAGGCCTGAATTGGTCATTTTTGGCAGTGGCAACAAACTGCGGTTCCCTTCCCCGGCCCTGTTGAGAAGCCTGATTCAGCAAGGCATCGGGGTTGAAACCATGGACAGCGGCGCTGCCTGCCGGACTTTCAATGTTTTGGCGGGCGAAGGCCGACACGTCGTTTTGGCTTTACTCCCTCTGACCCCTCGCTGATTTGGTTGATTTGAGGTTTTTTTAAAAACCCCCTCAGGTTTCAGGATAAAATACCGGATTCCCGTCCGGTGATGTTGCCCCTCAGCACCAGATCGGTTATGCGGTTCATTTCTGTTACGTGAGATTAGTTCTATGGCGATCGTTGTTAACAAACCCCTTCCCGAATTTGAAGCAAACGCAACGGGCGGCTTGAAGGTTTCAAACACATCTCACAACGGTAAAATCATGATTTTGTACTTCTATCCGAAGGACAACACACCGGGTTGCACCACTGAAGCCATGCAATTCCGCGACAAGTACAAAGATTTTGCCAAAGCCGGTGCCACCGTATTCGGCGTCTCGCGCGACAACATGAAGTCGCACGACGATTTCAAAACCAAGTTAGAACTCCCGTTTGAACTGATTGCCGACACAGAAGAGAAAATGTGCCACATGTTTGGCGTCGTCAAAAACAAGATCATGTACGGCAAAAAAGTCAAAGGCATTGAGCGCAGCACCTTCCTGATTGGCCCAGACGGTTTGGTTAAAGAAGAATGGCGCGGCCTCAAAGTACCGGGCCATGTAGAAGAAGTCCTCAAAGCCGTGAAGGCCCTGAAAAAAGCCGCATAATGGCGCTATGCCGCTGAAATTACAGCCCCACTCAAAATTCCCCCATAAGCAAAGCCGCCTTGGCCTCCAGGCGGCTTTTTCTTTGCACATTCGTTTTCAACATTACACCTGAGGCCTCGATTTATGCCACTGCCACCCGCACCGACCCAGCGCGCTTCTTTGCTCTCCTCTCAAGCCACAGCCAAAACTGAAAAAACAACAAGTAGCCCAACGGCCTCTCAACGCCTCAACGTGGCAAAAAAATCAAGCAGCAAAAAAACAGCCCCTGAGACGCTTGAGGTCTTGACGCCAGTCATGGCACCTAAGGAAATTACGACATCAGTTGCAACACAAGCTCCTAAGAAAAGCAAACCAGCCAAAAAGAACAACGGCCCAACCAAATTGTTTGTACTCGACACCAACGTTCTGATGCACGACCCCATGTGCCTCTTTCAATTTGAGGAGCATGACGTCTATTTGCCCATGATTGTGTTGGAAGAGCTCGACAGTCACAAAAAAGGCATGACTGAAGTAGCTCGAAATGCTCGCCAAACCAGCCGATCCCTAGACGCTCTTGCCGCCGCGCCTGGCTCAGACATGAAGCAAGGCTTGCCACTCAGTACCACAGGCCACATTGAGGCTGGCGGTAAGTTGTTCTTTCAAACACAAATCATGGATGTCAGCCTCCCCATGAGCTTGCCTCAGGGCAAAGCTGACAACCAGATATTGGGGGTGGTGCAGGCCTTGGGGAAATTGCACGCACCTCGAGAAGTTGTGCTGGTGTCCAAAGACATCAACATGCGCGTGAAAGCCCGCGCGTTGGGATTGGCCGCAGAAGACTATCAAAACGACAAGGTGTTGGAAGATGGCGACTTGTTGTACTCGGGCGCCTTGGCGTTGCCACATGACTTTTGGAATAGCCACGGCAAGGCCATCGAGAGCTGGCAACAAGGCAGCCACACCTTTTACCGCTTTACAGGCCCTTTGGTGCCGAGCTTGCTGATCAACCAATTTGTATTCCTTGAGGCACCTGGCGAACCCAGCCTTTATGCACGTGTCACAGAAATTCGCGGCAAAACAGCCGTCTTGAAAACACTCAAGGATTTTGGCCATGCCAAGAACGCGGTCTGGGGCGTGACAACTCGCAACCGTGAACAAAACTTTGCCATGAACATGTTGACTGACCCCGAAGTTGACTTTGTCACATTGGCAGGCACGGCAGGTACCGGCAAAACTTTGATGGCATTGGCTGCCGGTCTCACGCAAGTTTTGGACGACCGCCGCTACACAGAAATCATCATGACACGTGCAACGGTAAGCGTTGGCGAAGACATTGGCTTCCTACCCGGCACTGAAGAGGAAAAAATGGGCCCTTGGATGGGTGCCTTAGACGACAACTTAGAGTTTTTGGCCAAAGGTGACGGTGGCAACGCCGGAGAATGGGGCCGCGCGGCCACCAACGAATTGATCCGCAGTCGCATCAAGATCAAAAGCATGAACTTCATGCGCGGTAGAACATTCATGAACAAGTACGTGATCATTGATGAGGCGCAAAACTTAACACCCAAACAAATGAAGACTTTGATCACTCGCGCAGGTCCTGGTACCAAGATCATTTGCATGGGCAACTTGGCTCAAATTGACACGCCCTATCTGACCGAAGGCTCTTCAGGCCTCACCTATGCTGTAGATCGATTCAAAGGATGGGCACATGGTGGGCATATTACTTTGGCACGCGGTGAGCGATCTAGATTGGCAGACTTTGCCAGTGAAGTGCTCTAAATGAACCTGTGCTGAATTGCTGCTTTGAATTCAATTGATTGAGGGTTCCTTTGCCCTCTTCATCAATAGTCGCCACTGTCGCCACTGGAAGCCAGACTTTCGAATCGAGTAAGCGGTTTCAAGAAGGTTAAGCGAACGGCACCAGTGGGGCCGTTACGCTGTTTGCCAATGATGATCTCTGCCACACCAGGGTCTTTTGAATCCTTGTTGTAGTAGTCGTCTCGGTAAATGAACATGATGATGTCTGCATCTTGCTCAATGGCACCCGATTCCCGCAAGTCACTCATCATGGGTCGCTTGTCGGTTCTTTGCTCAACACCGCGGTTGAGCTGCGACAATGCAATAACTGGGCACTGTAGCTCCTTGGCCAACATTTTGAGACCTCGAGAAATTTCGCCAAGCTCTGTGGCGCGATTGTCGCCATCGCCGCCCGACGAGCCACTCATGAGCTGCAAGTAGTCGACCACGATCAAACCCAGCTTGCCACATTTGCGTGCCAATCGCCTTGCGTTGGCACGTAACTCACTGGGCGTTAAACCTGGCGTCTCATCAATGTGCAATGACACTGTGCGCAAGCGCTCGATGGCATCGGTTAACCTTGGCCATTCTTCATCGGTCAACTTGCCGGTGCGCAAGTGCCCTTGATCAATGCGACCAATGGAGCCCACAACACGAACAGCCAATTGGGCGGCACCCATCTCCATCGAGAACACAGCAACCGGCAGGCCTTCATTCAAGGCCACGTGCTCGGCAATGTTGATAGCGAAGGCTGTCTTTCCCATTGAAGGACGTGCAGCCAAGACCACCAAGTCGCCTGCCTGCAAACCCGACGTCATGCGGTCTAAGTCGTAAAAACCAGTTGGTACACCGGTAATGTCGTTGGGGTTGTCGGCCATCTCCTGAACCCGGTCCATCAAATCGACCACCAAGGTGTCCATGGACTGAAAGCCCTGCTTCATGCGCGAACCTTCTTCACCAATGTTGAAGATTTTTTGCTCGGCCTCGTCCAAGATTTTCTCGACCGCTCTGCCCTGTGGGCTGAATGCGTTGGTGGCAATTTCATCACTGGCTGTGACAAGCTTGCGCAGGATGGAACGCTCTCGCACAATTTCTGCATACCTGCGAATGTTGCTTGAGCTTGGAACGTATTGCGCCAAAGAATTCAAATAGCCCAAACCGCCCATGCCTTCGGCTTTGCCCTGATTTTGCAATTGCTCAAATACGGTAATCACGTCGGCTGGTTTGGAGCCATTGATCAAGCTTGATATGGCCGAAAAAATCAACTTGTGTTCGTGACGGTAGAAATCATTGTCCGTGAGCAAATCGCCCATGCGATCCCACGCGCTGTTGTCCAACAACAAACCGCCCAGCACACTCGACTCTGCCTCGATAGAGTGAGGCGGTACACGCAACTGCGCTATTTGCTGATCTTGGATGACAGCAGAAAAGCCAAGTTCGGATTCTGAATGAGACTGAGGAGAGAAAAGTGCTGACATGGACGTTCTATTTTGAATGCTCGATCTTACGCATGGATCGAGCATAGGTCATGGGACAAGCCTGTGGATAAGTCGTTGGTAAGTGCAGAAAGTCTTGTGCATAAATCATAAAGTCTGCCAGAAAAGAAAAAGCCGCCAGTCTTACGACGGGCGGCTTTTGAAATGGCTTGAAAATTAAGCTGTTTCGCCGTAAACAGAAACAGTGACTTCGACCACCACGTCTGTGTGCAATGCCACAGCCACAGAAGATTCGCTGACCGTTTTGATGGGGCCATTGGGCATGCGGATTTGTGACTTGGCCAAGGCGTAGCCTGACTTGTTCAGCTCTTCAGCGATGTCGTGGTTGGTGACTGAACCGAACAAACGGCCATCAACACCAGCTTTCTGAGTGATTTTGACCACTGCACCCGCCAATTTTTCGCCTTGGGCTTGGGCTTCGGCCAATTTGGCGGCGGCTGCCTTTTCGAGTTCAACACGACGAGCTTCGAACTCGGCTTTGTTGGCTTCGGTGGCGCGACGTGCACGGCCGCTGGGGATCAAGAAGTTGCGAGCGTAACCGTCTTTGACTTTGACGATTTCACCCAAATTGCCAAGGTTCACAACCTTATCGAGCAGAATAATTTGCATGGTTGTTCTCCTTAAACTTTGTGCTGGTCGCTGTAAGGCAACA
>JBEDKQ010000115.1:0-7721 GCA_041172085.1 Pseudomonadota bacterium
GTTCATGACATCGAGCACGGCCGTGTGAACGTTGGCAACACCTGCGTAGGCTTTGAGCAATTCTGGGTTGACGTCGGTGGCCCACACGGTGGCGCCTTCGGCCACCATGGCCATGACGGCGGCGTGACCAATGCCTTGGCCGGCAGCGGTCACCAAAATGTTTTTGTTTTTCAATCTCATGCTTTGATCTCCCTTTGAATACTTTGTTGTTTCTGAATGGCTTGCCAATTCCAATTGATGCCCAGACCCGGTGCATCAGGCGGATAGGCAAATCCGTCTTGTACTTTCATGCGCGAATGCGTGATGTCGTCCAGTTGAGGAATGTATTCCACCCAGGGCGCATTGGGAACCGCAGCGCACAAACTGACATGCAGTTCCATTAAAAAATGGGGGCAAACAGGCACATCAAAAGTCTCGGCCAAGTGCGCGGTTTTGATCCAAGGCGTGATGCCGCCAATGCGCGCCACATCGGGCTGCACCACACTGCAGGCGCCTTGCTCTAAATATTCTCTGAATTGCATTGGGTGGTACATCGACTCGCCCACCGCAACAGGGATGCTGGTGTGCTCGCGCAATTGACGGTGTCCAGAAACGTCTTCAGCAGGCAAGGGTTCTTCCAACCATGCCAAATCAAGTCCCTCGAAGGCTTTGGCTCTTCTGACCACTTCGGCGCGATTGAAGCCTTGGTTGGCGTCGGTCATGATGTCAAAACCAGGGCCGACCGCATCACGCACAGCCGACAGGCGCGCCACATCTTCGCTGACATGCGGTCTTCCGATTTTGATCTTGGCCCCTTTGAAACCATCGGCTTTGGCCTGCAAAGTTTGCGCCACCAATTCTTCAGGCGACAAATGCAGCCAGCCGCCTTCGGTGGTGTACAGCGGCACCCTGCTTTGCGCGCCACCGAGCAATTGCCACAGAGGCAGTTGTTGGCTCTTGGCGCGCCAGTCCCAGAGTGCTGTATCGACACATGCCAGCGCCAAACTGGTCATGGCACCGACGGCCGTAGCATGTGTATGAAAAAATAAATCTTTCCAAATGGCTTCAACGTGCACTGGGTTTTTGCCAAGAAGGCGCGGCACCAAATGATCCTTCAGCAAGGCAATGACCGAGCTGCCACCCGTGCCAATGGTGTACGCATAGCCAGTGGCCTCTAGACCATCACTGCACATCAAGGTGAGCAAAATGGTTTCTTGTGTTACAAAAGATTGAATCGCATCGGTGCGAACAACCTTGGGCGGCAAGTTCACTTGACGCAAATGAACGCGATCGATGGTGACTGAAGTCATGTTGAAAAATGATGTGAAGAGTTCGGGTTTATGCGTATCAAAACTGGCTTGACCCTCGCTCAGGTTCCATGTGAAGATTGTGCAACTGGTCTGACCAATTGTCCAATCCGCGTATTCCCTGAGCTTTGAAAACTTTAGAACCCCAAAGGCTGTACCGCCAAATTGCCAAGCAAATCCAAGGATTGATTTCCTCGGGTGAATTTGCGGTGGGTTCGCGTTTGCCAGCCGAACGCGATCTGGCCACTCAACTCGGTTTCAGCCGCCCCTCAGTACGCGAAGCCCTCATTGCCTTAGAAGTAGAAGGCGTCATTGAAGTGCGCACGGGCTCTGGCATTTATGTCAGAACCCTTGGCAAGAAAAAAGCAACAAAAACAAGTGCCCTCAACACCCCTGCCGAATGGGGCCCCCTCGAAGTCATGCGCGCGCGCTCCTTGATTGAGGCAGAAATAGCGGCACTGGCCGCCGAGTTTGCAAATGTGCAAGACCTCAAAGCCATGTCGACAGCACTCAAGGCCATGCAAAAAGATGCCAAATCAGGCCGCATTCCCCGCGACAGCGACATAGCGTTTCATTTGGCCATTGCCAATGCCTGCGCCAACAGCGTCATGCACGACACGCTTGAGCTTTATTTGGAAGCCAGAAATGGCCCTTTGTTTGAACGCTTAGGCGATTACTTCGAGTCCCCTGCTTCTTGGGCTGCAGCCATTGCAGAGCATCAAGAGGTCTTAGATGCCATTGAGGCACACGATCCTCAGCGAGCACGCAAATCGATGCAAAAGCATTTGAACCAAGCTCACAAACGATTCAGCGCTAGCTGGCGAAGCGCACCTTCTCGTCATTAGTTTTTCGCCAGCACATTCTCATTTCAACACCTCAACAGGAGACAACATGAAAACAAAACGCAACACCCTGAAAGCTCTGGCCAGTGCCAGCATGGTGGCATTGGGCCTGGTAGCCGCTTTGGGCAGCTCTATGGCACAAGCGCAAACCAAACTGAAGTGGGCTCACGTGTACGAAACGTCCGAGCCTTATCACACCGAATCGGTTTGGGCGGGTGAAGAAATCAAAAAACGCACCAACGGCAAATTCGAAATTCAAGTTTTCCCAGCCTCTACTTTGGGCAAAGAAACCGACATCAACCAAGGCCTGACTTTGGGCACCGTTGACATGATCATCAGCGGCCCGTCCTTTGCAGCGCGCGCTTACCCTCGTTTCGGCATTGCCTACTACCCCTTCATTTTCCGTGATGGCGATCACCTCATCGCTTATTCCAAGAGCCCTGTGTTTGCCGAAATGGTGAATGAGTTCCGTGCCAAAACTGGCATTCAAGTGACGGCCTACACCTACTACGGTGCGCGTCACACCACCGCACAAAAAGCCTTCACCAATTGCGCCGGTATGAAAGGCATCAAGATTCGCGTGCCTGACGTCCCCGCCTACCGCGCAACACCTGAAGCTTGCGGCGCCAACCCCACACCGATTGCTTTTGCCGAAGTGTATTTGGCCCTGCAAAACGGTACCGTCGAAGCCCAAGAGAACCCATTGACCACCATTGAAGCCAAGAAGTTCTACGAAGTGCAAAAGGCCATCATGCTGACCGGCCACATTGTGGACGGTTTGACCACGCAAATTGCGCCACACGTTTGGAACAAACTGTCTGATGCCGAGAAGAAAATCTTCACAGACGTCACACAAGAAGCTGCGGTTCGCGCCACCAACAAAATCAAGGCACGTGAAGCCGAGTTGGTCGACGAGTTCAAGAAAAAAGGTTTGCAGATTGTTCAAGTCGATCGCAAGTCTTTCCAAGACGCTGTCTTGAAAAACAAGCCGCTCGATTCCATGGGCTTTACCAAGGCTGACTTCGACAAGATTCAAGCTGCCAAGTAATCGCACCTTGATTGGATGCAGGTGTGCCAATGGCACACCCCACACAGGTTGAGCCCACACGCTCAACCTGTGATTCTTTTGACTAGGAATTCACCATGAGCAATCTCCCCGACCTCGACGCCATGCCCAAAGTCATGGGCGACGATGGCCAGTTTCACGCAACTGACGAAGAAGTTGATTTGTCTGGCACACCCATTGAAGCATGGGTGGCCTTAGGCTTCTTTTGGGTTTTGGGCGCCACCGTTTTCTACCAGTTCTTTACGCGCTATGTGCTGAACAATTCGGCCTCTTGGACGGAAGAGATTGCACGTTATCTCTTAATTGCCGTGGTCTTTACGGGCGCCACCATTGGCGTGGCCAAAAACAACCACATTCAAGTCGATTTCTTTTACAAGTTCATGCCGCAGTGGTTGTCCAATTTCATGAACACCTTGGTGGACATCATGCGAGTGGGCTTCTTTGGCGCCGCCACATTTCTCACGTACCAAATGATGGAGAAACTGGGCAACTACAAAATGACCATCGTCGACTTGCCCATGAACTTGGTGTACGGCGTGGTGCTGGCTGGCTTTGCCGCCATGTGCCTGCGGGCCATTTGGGTCATGAAAATCCATTGGCAACGCGGCTACACCGTGTTGCAGCGCCCCGAGTCAGAAATGACCGATCGTTAAGCCCCAACTTCAAGATCTGAAAGAAATTCGATGTTAAAAATTTTGTTCTTGTTGCTCATGAGTGGCGGCATTCCTGTGGCCATTGCCATGGCGGGCGCATCGCTCATATATTTGTTCTGGACACAAAGCTCGCCACCCTTTGTGGTCATTCACCGCATGGTGTCTGGCATTGACAGCTTTCCATTGTTGGCCGTGCCCTTCTTTATTCTGGCTGGCAACCTCATGAACAATGCCGGCATTACCAACCGCATTTACAACTACGCACTGGCATTGGTGGGTTGGATGAAAGGTGGTTTGGGTCACGTCAATGTGGTGGGTTCTGTGGTGTTTGCGGGCATGAGCGGCACCGCCATTGCCGATGCTGCAGGGCTTGGCACCATTGAAATTAAGGCCATGAAAGACCATGGCTACAGCACCGAGTTTGCGGTTGGCGTCACCGCCGCATCGGCCACCCTAGGTCCCATCATTCCACCCAGCTTGCCCTTTGTAATTTACGGCATGATGGCCAACGTATCGGTAGGCTCCTTGTTCTTAGCGGGCATCTTGCCTGGCGCCTTGATGGCCATCCTGATGATGATCACCGTGGCCTACTTTGCGCACAAAAACAATTGGGGCGCAGATGTTAAGTTTGAATGGCCACGCGTTATCAAAGCGTTGGCAGAAACAAGCGTTGTCATTGGTTGGCCCATTGGTGTGTGGGGCTTGGTAACCCTATTTGAAACACCTCCTCAATTGACTGTGTTTGTTGCGCTGGGATTGTTGTTCATCGCCGACAAGGTGTTCAAGTTTCAAGCGGTGCTGCCCATCATGACGCCTGTGTTGCTCATTGGCGGCATGACCACAGGTGTATTTACCCCCACCGAAGGCGCCATTGCGGCGTGTGTGTGGGCCCTCATTTTGGGCTTCTTCTGGTACCGCACCCTGAATCCCAAAATGTTTGTCAAGATTTGTCTGGACACGGTAGAGACCACAGCCACTGTGATGTTCATTGTTGCGGCAGCCAGCATCTTTGGCTGGATGCTCACAGCCACAGGCGTTACAGCCGCCATCAGTGATTGGGTCTTGGGCTTCACGCAAGACCCCTGGAAGTTTTTGCTGTTGGCCAACTTACTGATGCTGTTTGTGGGCTGCTTCTTAGAGCCCACCGCAGCCATCACCATCTTGGTCCCCATTCTGGTTCCCATTTGCCAAAAACTGGGCATCGACTTGGTTCACTTTGGCTTGGTCATGGTGCTCAACCTCATGATTGGTTTGTTGCACCCCCCTATGGGCATGGTTTTGTTTGTGTTGGCGCGTGTCGCCAAGCTCAGCGTAGAAAGAACCACCGCAGCCATCTTGCCTTGGCTTTTCCCTTTGTTGGGCAGTTTGGCGGTCATTACTTATTTCCCTGGCCTTGTGCTGTGGTTACCTAAACAGTTTTATTGAGTTGAAACCATGAGTCTCTTCATTCGTCTTCATCCTGCCGATGACGTGGTCATTGCGCGTGCGCAACTGATGAGCGGCAGCAGTGTCGATGGTGTCGCTGTTCGCGGCTTGGTGCCACCCGGTCACAAAGTGGCCACACGTGCCATTCAAATGGGTCAACCCGTTCGCCGCTACAACCAAATCATTGGCTTCGCCAGCACAAGCATTCAACCCGGCGAGCACGTGCACACGCACAACCTCAACATGGGCCCCGAAAAAGGCAACTTCGAGCGCGACTACGCCATTGGCCAAGATGTCAAACCCGAAGCACCACGCAAGCACGCCACCTTCATGGGCATCAAGCGCTCTGACGGTCGTGTGGCCACACGCAACTACATTGGCGTGTTGTCCAGTGTCAATTGTTCGGCCACAGCTGCGCGCGCCATTGCAGATCATTTTTCAAAGCGCAACAACCCTGCCGCGCTTGCAAACTTTCCCAACGTCGACGGCGTTGTGGCCCTAACGCACGGCACAGGCTGCGGCATGGACACCGAAGGTTTGGGCATGAAACTGCTTGAGCGAACCCTCGCAGGTTATGCCACCCATGCCAACTTCTGGGGGGTGGTGGTGGTGGGCTTGGGATGCGAGACCAATCAACTCAACACGTGGTTAGCGCACAGCAGTTTGCGTGAAGGCGATACGCTCAAGGTGTTCAACATTCAAGATACGGGCGGCACACGCCTGACGGTTGAAAAGGGCATCGCACTCATTGAAGAAATGCTGCCTCGCGCCAATCAAGTCAAACGTGAGCCATGCAGTGCAGAACACATTACCGTGGGCCTGCAATGCGGCGGCTCCGATGGTTACTCGGGCATTAGCGCCAACCCTGCTTTAGGCGCAGCCGTCGACTTATTGGTTCAGCACGGCGGCACCGCCATTCTCAGTGAGACGCCCGAAATTTATGGCGCTGAACACTTGCTCACACGTCGCGCCGTCAAACCCGAGGTGGCACAAAAACTGATTGACCGCATTCACTGGTGGGAGAAATACACCGAGATCAATGGCGGCGAGATGAACAACAACCCTTCACCTGGCAACAAAGCCGGTGGCCTCACCACCATCCTCGAAAAATCATTGGGCGCTGTGGCCAAAGGTGGCACCAGCAACTTGCAAGCGGTTTATGAATATGCAGAACCCGTCAATACGCATGGCTTCGTCTACATGGACACGCCCGGCTACGACCCTGTCAGCGCCACAGGCCAAGTGGCCGGCGGCGCCAACCTCATTTGCTTCACCACAGGCAGGGGCAGTGCCTATGGCTGCGCGCCTTCACCCAGTTTGAAGTTTTCCACCAACTCGGCGCTATGGAAAAAACAAGAAGAAGACATGGACCTCAACTGCGGCGAAATTGTGGACGGCGGCGTCAGCATTGCCGACATGGGGCAGCGCATTTTTGAAATGATCCTCAAAGCCGCATCTGGCGAACCCACCAAAAGTGAGCAGCACGGGTATGGGCAAAACGAATTTGTGCCCTGGCAAGTGGGCGCTGTGATGTAAACCCATTCTCTCGCCACGCATTGGGTGTGGCACCTCACGGATAGAAAGTTTTTATGAGTCAATGCATTCCCGCCGCACAGCTGCAACAGCAAATTGCCGGCATCATACAAATGGCTGGCAGCGAGGCGGCAGAAGCCGAGCAAGTGGCAGCCAACTTGGTCATGGCCAATTTAAGTGGTCATGACTCCCATGGCGTGGGCATGGTGCCGCGCTATGTTGATGCCGTTTTAGAAGGTGGCCTCCATCCCAACACAGGCGTCAAGGTCGTGCTCGATACCGGCCCCTTGCTGAACTTGGATGGCCAACGAGGCTACGGCCAAATCACTGGCGTGCAAGCCATGCAGATGGGCATTGAGCGCGCCAAGCAATATGGCGTGTGCACGGTGGCGCTCAGTCGTTCACACCACCTTGGCCGCATTGGTCACTTTGCCGAAATGGCTGTGGCACAAGGCTTGGTCTCCGTCCATTTTGTGAATGTGCTGTCACGTCCTGTGGTGGCGCCCTTTGGCGGTGGCGATGGTCGCTTTGGCACCAACCCCTGCTGCATTGGCGTGCCGATGGGCAATCGCAAACCCTTTGTTTTGGACTTTGCAACCAGCCGTGTGGCGCAAGGCAAGATGCGTGTGGCGCACAACAAAGGTGAACAGGTTCCCGATGGTTACTTGATCGATGAAAAAGGTCATCCCACCAACAACCCTGCGCTCATGACCTTTGGCGAACACAAAGGCTTTGGCATGGCCATGGCCTGCGAGTTGTTGGGCGGCGCGTTGACGGGTGGTGGCACCTGGCACCGCGAAGCCGACGACAAACGCGCTGTGCTCAATGGCATGCTCACCATGATCATCGATCCGGTGCGCCTGGGTACGCAAGACAGTTTTGAAAAAGAAGCTTTGGCCTTTGAAGATTGGTTGCG
>JBEDKQ010000116.1:0-562 GCA_041172085.1 Pseudomonadota bacterium
ACATATTACCAGTCACCACCACGTCAAAACGCTTTGGCTCTTTGACTAACTGCATCGCAGCGTTGTCAACATACATGTGGTCCAAGGCGATGTCGGGATACTGCTTACCCACTTCACTCACCACATCTTTCCAGAACTGGAAGGTTTCGAGCACATTGGCTTTGTCAACACTCGTCACACGTCCTTCGGTACCAGCCGCTTTGCGTTTACGTGCAGCTTGAAAAGCGACATGGGCAATGCGTTCAACCTCGGGCTTGCTGTAGCGCATGGTGTCGAACGCCTCTTCTGCGCCGGGGAAGTGTCCGTCGGTCGCAACACGTCGACCGCGGGGTTGGCCGAAGTAAATATCGCCCGTGAGTTCGCGGATGATCAGAATGTCCAAACCAGATATGAGCGCTGGCTTCAAGCTCGATGCGTCTACCAACTGTTCGTAGCAAATCGCTGGACGGAAATTGGCAAAAAGCCCCATGTTTTTGCGCAATCCCAAAATCGCTTGCTCTGGGCGTAATGGGCGGTCTAAGGTGTCGTATTTCCAGTCGCCCACAGCACCAAACAAGACGGC
>JBEDKQ010000116.1:626-8576 GCA_041172085.1 Pseudomonadota bacterium
GATCTAGCGCGTGCAAGACTTTGACCGCTTCGGCCACGATTTCAGTACCAATGCCGTCACCCGGCAAGATTGCGATTTTCATAATAGATGGGGTAGTTGGAAATTAGAGGGTGTGCGCCAACCAAGGCTTGGTAGCCAAGCGTTCGGCTTCAAAGGCTTTGATTTTGTCGGCTTGGCGCAACGTCAATCCGATATCGTCAAAACCATTGAGCAGACAAAACTTACGGAACGCTTGGATCTCAAACGGGATTTCTTCACCTTGAGCTCGCACGACGACCTGCCTATCCAAATCAATCGTGAGTTCGTAGCCAGGAAACGCCAAGGCCTCGTTGAAAAGCAAGTCCATCGTCGCTTCAGGCAACACGATAGGCAACAAGCCATTTTTGAAACAGTTGTTGAAAAAGATGTCGGCGTAGCTAGGGGCAATAACGGCTCGGAAGCCGTATTGGTCGATGGCCCATGGCGCGTGTTCGCGTGAAGAGCCGCAACCAAAATTTTTGCGGGCCAACAAAATAGAAGCGCCTTGATAGCGTGCTTGGTTCAACACAAAATCGGGGTTGGGCTTGCGGCTGGCTGGGTCTTGGCCGGGGAAGTGCGGCTGGCGGGGTCTTGGCCTGGGTAACCCGCATCCAAATAGCGCCATTCGTCAAACAAGTTGGGGCCGAAGCCGGTCTTGCGGATGGACTTGAGGAATTGCTTGGGGATGATGGCGTCGGTGTCGACGTTTTCACGGTCCATTGGGGCCACGAGGCCTTTGTGCACGTTGAATTTTTGCATGAGTGTTCCTTGATCTTTCGTGAGATGTGTACTGAGTCAGTGGCCCTTAGGCGAACTGACGAACATCCACAAAGTGACCATGAATGGCCGCCGCCGCCGCCATGGCGGGACTGACCAAGTGCGTGCGCCCGCCCGCGCCTTGACGGCCTTCAAAGTTGCGATTGCTGGTGCTGGCGCAACGCTCACCTGGCTCGAGACGGTCGGCATTCATGGCCAAGCACATCGAGCAACCTGGCTCACGCCATTCAAAACCAGCGGCCTTGAAAATTTCGTGAAGGCCTTCGCGCTCGGCTTGTTCTTTGACCAAGCCAGAGCCTGGCACCACCATGGCCAATTTGACTGTTTTTGAAACTTTTTGTCCCAGCTTTTTAACCAAAGCGGCCGCCTCACGCATGTCCTCGATGCGGCTGTTGGTGCAGGAGCCAATGAACACTTTGTCAACAAAAATGTCGTTGAGTGCTTTGCCGGGTTGCAGTCCCATGTAGGTCAGGGCGCGCTCAATGGCATCACGCTTGTTGGCATCTTTTTCTTTGTCGGGGTCGGGCACGATGCCGTTGATGCCGAGCACCATTTCGGGTGAAGTACCCCAAGTGACCTGAGGCAAGATATCGGCAGCATCGATTTCAACCACAGCATCAAAATGTGCGCCTGCATCTGACTGCAGTGTTTTCCAATACGTGACCGCATGATCCCATTCGACGCCTGTGGGGGAAAGCAAACGACCTTTGACGTACTCGATGGTTTTTTCGTCCACCGCTACCAAGCCAGCGCGCGCGCCAGCTTCGATGGCCATGTTGCAAACTGTCATGCGCCCTTCCATCGACAGAGCGCGAATGGCTGAGCCACCAAACTCGATGGTGTAGCCCGTACCGCCAGCAGTCCCAATTTTGCCAATGATGGCCAGCACAATGTCTTTGCCAGTAATGCCTTTGGCCACTGTGCCTTCTACTTTGACCAACATGTTCTTGGCTTTTTTGGCCAATAAAGTTTGGGTGGCCATGACATGCTCAACTTCACTGGTGCCGATACCGTGAGCCAGCGCGCCAAATGCGCCGTGGGTGGAGGTGTGCGAGTCGCCACAGACCACGGTCATGCCGGGCAGGGTGGCGCCATTCTCTGGGCCAATGACATGAACAATGCCTTGGCGCTTGGACATGAATGGGAAAAAAGCCGCAGAGCCAAACTCGGCAATGTTGCTGTCAAGCGTGGTAATTTGTTCTTTGCTGATGGGGTCGGTGATGCCGTCGTAGCCCAACTCCCAACCTGTTGTGGGGGTATTGTGGTCTGCCGTGGCCACGATGGAACTGACGCGCCAGACTTTGCGACCAGCTTGGCGCAGGCCTTCAAAGGCTTGGGGGCTGGTGACTTCGTGCACCAAGTGACGGTCGATGTACAAGACGGCAGTACCGTCTTCTTCGGTGTGGACAACGTGTTCGTCCCAAATTTTGTCGTAAAGCGTACGGGCCATGGTGCTTCCTAGGGTCAAGCCCCGTATTTTAAGCTGATTACCTATGTTGATCGTGCTGTATTTGAAGGGTAGGATCAGCAGAATTGCCACTTGAAAAGCTATAGTGTCGGTTGGCCGTTCTTAAAAACATAAGCCTATTTAACAAGCAAAATTAATCTGTTAACTATTTATTGAGACTTTTCCCATGACTACTGTCCAACCCAGTGACAATGTTTTAGACAGCAAAGTTGCCCCCAGCCCGCAACGCATTGGTGTTCCCAAAGAGATTTTTCCTGGGGAAAAGCGAGTTGCCACCGTGCCCGATGTGGTGACCAAGCTGATCAAACTTGGCTTTGCAGTGGTGGTCGAACAAGGCGCAGGGGAGCTGGCCGATCTGTCTGACCAAGCCTACGAGCAAGCCGGCGCCAGCATTGCGCCTAGCGCAGCTGCGCTTTGGAGCGGTAGCGACATTGTCTTCAAGGTCCGTGCGCCAACAAGCGAGGAAGTTGCCTTTATGCACGAAGGCCAAACCCTCATTGGCTTCTTGTGGCCAGCCCAAAACCCCGATTTGATGCAGCAGCTGGCAGCCAAAAAAGTCACCGCGCTGTCCATTGATGCGCTGCCGCGCACGCTCAGCCGGGCCCAAAAAATGGACGCCCTCACCTCGATGGCTGGCGTCAGTGGTTATCGTGCTGTGGTCGAAGCTGCAGGTGCTTTTGGCCGCTTCTTTAACGGTCAGATTACGGCTGCGGGCAAAGTGCCTCCTGCCAAGGTTTTCATCGCAGGTGCTGGCGTGGCGGGTTTGGCCGCCATTGGCGCAGCCGCTAGTTTAGGCGCCATCGTTCGCGCGAACGACACGCGCGCGGAAGTGGCTGACCAAGTGGTGTCACTTGGCGGCGAATTCGTGAAGGTGAACTACGAAGAAGAAGGCTCTGGCGGCGGCGGCTATGCCAAAGTCATGAGCGAGGGCTTTCAGGCGGCGCAGCGCGAGATGTACGCGCAGCAAGCCAAAGAGTGCGACATCATTATTACCACCGCGCTCATTCCTGGCAAACCAGCGCCTAAGCTGATTACTGCCGAAATGGTGCGCAACATGAAGCCTGGCAGCGTCATTGTGGACATGGCAGCCGAGCAGGGCGGCAACTGTGAGTTGACCGAACCAGGCAAGGCGGTGGTCAAGCACGGCGTCACCATTGTGGGCTACACCGACCTGGCTTCGCGCATGGCGCGCCAGTCGTCCACGCTGTATGGCACCAACTTGTTCCGCCTAACAGAAGAGCTTTGCAAAACCAAAGATGGCGTCATCAATGTCAACATGGAAGACGATGCCATTCGCGGACTGACGGTTATAAAAGAAGGTGCCATCACATGGCCTGCACCGCCTTTGGTGGTAGCGCCCAAACCTGCGCCTAAACCATCTGCTGCGCCTGTGGCCAAAAAAGGCCATGGCCATGGCGAAGCCTCTGGCCCCATGCCAGCTGGTCAGCTGGCCATCGTCGCTGGCATCACTGCCGTCTTGTTTGTTTTGGTGGGGGCTTACGCGCCTGCTGCGTTCCTGTCGCACTTCACGGTGTTTGTGCTGGCCTGCTTTGTGGGTTACATGGTGGTTTGGAACGTTAAGCCGGCCTTGCACACACCGCTCATGAGCGTGACCAATGCCATCAGCTCCATCATTGCCATTGGCGCCCTGGTTCAAATTTCACCCATGGCCAACGCGGCCGCACGCCCCAACACACTCATCATTGTGTTGGCCTCACTGGCCCTGGTCCTCACCGCCATCAACATGTTTGGTGGTTTTGCAGTGACTCAGCGCATGCTGGCGATGTTCAGAAAATAATCAGGAAGAAGTAATTCATGACCTCTAACTTGTCGACGGTTGCCTACATCGGCGCAACCATTCTCTTCATCCTCAGTTTGGGCGGATTGTCCAACCAAGAAACCGCACGCCGAGGCAATCTCTACGGCATGATCGGCATGACTCTGGCCATTTTGGCAACTGTCTTGGGCCCTCAGGTTACAGCAGCCGGCACGCCTTGGATTGTGGGCAGTTTGGTGGTTGGCGGTGCCATTGGCTTGTACGCTGCTCGCTCAGTGCAAATGACACAAATGCCTGAATTGGTCGCGCTCATGCACAGCATGGTCGGTATGGCTGCTGTGTTGGTGGGCTACGCCACCTTTGTCGATCCAGAAGCTACCAAAGGCTTTGAAGGTGCGGCGCACGCCATCCATTCGATGGAAATCTACATCGGTATCTTCATCGGTGCCGTGACCTTCTCTGGCTCAGTGGCCGCATTTGGCAAGTTGTCTGGCCGCATCGGCGGCAGTCCCTTGTTGCTGCCAGGGCGCCATTGGATCAATTTGGCTGGTTTGCTGGCGGTGGTTTATTTCGGCCGCATGTTCTTGCAAGCCGAAACCATTGAACAAGGCATGGTCCCACTGTTCATCATGAGTGCCATTGCACTTTTGTTTGGTATCCACATGGTGATGGCCATTGGCGGCGCCGACATGCCGGTGGTGGTGTCTATGCTCAACAGCTATTCGGGGTGGGCTGCTGCAGCAACAGGCTTCATGCTCAGCAACGATCTGCTGATTGTGGTGGGCGCTTTGGTAGGCTCTAGCGGCGCCATCTTGTCTTACATCATGTGCAATGCCATGAACCGCAGCTTTATCAGTGTGATCGCTGGCGGCTTTGGGACTACCGCAGCAGCGCCCAAGCCTGCTGACGGTGCAAGCGCCGAGCCAGTGGGCGAGGTGAGCCCCATCTTGGCGGCGGAGACTGCAGAGTTGTTGCGCGATGCCAAGAACGTCATCATCGTGCCGGGCTACGGCATGGCCGTGGCACAAGCACAGCACACCGTGTTTGAGATTACCCGTACGCTCCGCGAAAAAGGCGTCAACGTTCGCTTTGGCATCCACCCCGTTGCGGGCCGCATGCCGGGGCACATGAACGTGCTGTTGGCCGAAGCCAAAGTGCCTTACGACATCGTCTTGGAAATGGACGAGTTGAACGAAGACTTCCCAGATACCGACGTGGCCATCGTGATTGGTGCCAATGACATCGTGAATCCAGCGGCCCAAGACGATCCCACCAGCCCCATTGCAGGCATGCCCGTGCTTGAAGTTTGGAAAGCGCGTACCAGCATTGTGATGAAGCGCTCTATGGCCAGCGGCTATGCGGGTGTTGACAACCCACTCTTCTACAAAGACAACAACCGCATGTTGTTTGGCGATGCCAAAAAGATGCTGGACGAAGTACTGGTTGCTTTGAAGAGCTAAAAAATAAGGGGCTCAACTCGATGTTCCCATCGAGTTGAGCCCCTGTCTTTTGTCGCGGATTAGCCTTTGATATCGCGGCGTGGTGAGCCGGTGAACAACTGACGTGGGCGACCAATTTTGTACTCGGGGTCACCAATCATTTCATTCAGTTGTGCAATCCAGCCCACAGTGCGAGCCAGAGCAAACACGCCGGTGAACAAGTTCACTGGAATGCCGATGGCGCGTTGCACAATGCCAGAGTAGAAGTCGACGTTGGGGTACAACTTGCGTGACACAAAGTAGTCGTCTTCCAAGGCAATCTTTTCAACTTGCTTGGCCAACTTGAACAAGGGGTCGTTCTCAAGGCCAAGTTCAGCCAAAACTTCATTGCATGTCTCTTGCATCAACTTGGCGCGTGGGTCGTAGTTTTTGTAAACGCGGTGACCGAAGCCCATGAGCTTGACGCCAGAGTTTTTGTCTTTGACTTGTTCCATGAACTCGCCAACTTTAGAGATACCCCCCATTTTTTGGATGTCGTCGAGCATGTTCAAGCAAGCTTCGTTGGCACCACCGTGGGCAGGGCCCCAAAGGCAAGCCACGCCAGCAGCAATGGCTGCGAAGGGGTTGGTGCCAGAAGAACCGCACAAACGCACAGTAGAAGTTGAAGCGTTCTGCTCGTGATCTGCGTGCAAGATGAAGATGCGGTCCAAAGCGCGCTCTAGCACGGGATTCACTTTGTACTCTTCACAAGGCACGCCAAACATCATGCGCAAAAAGTTGCCAGAGTAAGACAAACTGTTTTGTGGGTACATGAAGGGCTGGCCCACGCCATACTTATAAGCCATGGCTACCAAGGTAGGCATTTTGGCAATCAGACGAATGGCAGAAATTTCGCGGTGCTCTGGATTGGTGATGTCTGTGCTGTCATGATAGAAAGCAGACAATGCACCCACCAACCCTGTCAAGACAGCCATCGGGTGCGCATCACGGCGGAAACCGCGCAAGAAGAACTGCATCTGCTCATTGACCATGGTGTGGTTGTTCACCAATTTGTGAAAGTCAGTGCTTTGCTGTGCGTCAGGCAATTCGCCTTTCAAGAGCAGGTAGCAAGTGTCCAGGTAGTCGCCATGATTGGCCAATTGCTCGATGGGGTAACCGCGATACAACAATTCACCTTTGTCGCCGTCAATGTAGGTAATGCCAGATTGGCATGAGGCTGTAGACAAGAAGCCTGGGTCATAAGTGAACATGCCACTTTGGCCGTACAACTTGCGAATGTCGATCACATCGGGACCGATGTTGCCACTGTAGACTGGCATTTCAATACTGGGGCTGCCATTGCTGAATGACAGGGTTGCTTTGTTGTCGGCAAGTTTCATGGTTTTTTCCTCAAGTAATCGTTCAATTCAAAGGGGTCGTCACTGTGTTGCGCAGTGTCTTCATGCCAAGAGCATGTTGAACACTTCGCTGACGTCTTCTGATGCTATGTCAGCACCCAGTGGCTTGCGTTTCATTAGCAAATCCATCAGGTCGTTGTCTGACAGGTCCATCAAGACGTACATGCCACGTGCTTGACCCACAGTGATGTCAGTGGCGTATCGGTTGAAGAACCGCTCGATGAAAAGATCATTCTCGAGCAAGCCGCGGCGGCAACGCCAACGCAACTTGCTGAGCGCACGCTCACCCAAAGGTGTGCTGCGGTCCAGTCCATCTAGCAGTTCGTCTCCCATTTTTGGATTCTCTTTGGGGCTCTAGGATTAGACGGCGCGACGCACCATCATCTCTTTGATCTTGCCAATCGCTTTGGTGGGGTTGAGGCTCTTCGGGCACACGTCCACGCAGTTCATGATGGTGTGGCATCGGAACAGGCGATAAGGGTCTTCCAAATTGTCTAAGCGCTCTGCAGTTCCCTGATCTCGGCTGTCTGCCAAGAAGCGGTAGGCTTGGAGCAAACCAGCGGGGCCCACAAATTTGTCGGGGTTCCACCAAAAGCTAGGGCAGGAGGTGGAGCAGCTGGCGCACAAAATGCACTCGTACAAGCCATTCAACTCTTCACGTTCTTCGGGGCTTTGCAGGCGCTCTTTTTCGGGCGGAATGGTGTCGTTGATCAAGTAAGGCTTGATGGAGTTGTATTGCTTGAAAAACTGCGTCATGTCGACGATCAGGTCACGCACTACAGGCAGACCTGGCAGTGGCTTCAAGACAATCTTGCCTGGCAAGGTCAACATGTTGGTGAGGCAAGCCAATCCATTTTTGCCGTTGATGTTCATGGCGTCAGAGCCACAAACACCTTCACGGCATGAGCGACGGAATGACAAAGTGGGATCCACTTTTTTCAGCTTCATCAAAGCATCCAACAGCATGCGTTCGTTGCCATCCAATTCAACCTGAATGGTTTGCATGTAAGGCTTGGCATCCTTGTCTGGATCGTAACGATAGATTTCAAATGTACGTAATGTCATGATTCAACC
>JBEDKQ010000117.1:0-9238 GCA_041172085.1 Pseudomonadota bacterium
GTGTCAACGCCTGGCAAACCCCCGAATGCATCAATGCACAAACCCGCATCGTCTGCCACCGCAGGCAGACCACTTTGTGCAGACGCATGCCGTGCTTTGGTTAAGGCATTTTCAACAAAGGTTTTGTAGGGTTCGGGCGCTTCTGAAATGTTCAATTCAGATTGACGCACCAACTGCACATTCAGCACACTGAACATGCTTTGCAATTCGGCAAGCTTGCCCGCGTTGTTGGAGGCCAAAACCATTTTCATGAATTAAGCTCCGGCATGAACATGCGTTTGGCGCGATTGTTTTTGCAATTGCACCAACTCGGCAATGCCTTTTTCGGCCAGCGCCAACAAGCTGTCCATTTCTTTGCGGGTGAAGGCCACACCTTCGGCCGTGCCCTGCACTTCTACAAAATTACCAGCACCTGTCATGACCACGTTCATGTCGGTGTCGCATGAAGAGTCTTCTGTGTAATCCAGGTCCAACAAAGGTGTGCCGTCTTTCAAGCCTACAGAAATAGCGGCCACTGAGTCGATGATGGGCGACTCTGTCAACTTGCCTTGATGCATAAGCCAATCGACTGCATCTAGCGCTGCCACAAAAGCGCCTGTGATACTGGCTGTGCGTGTACCGCCATCGGCTTGCAGCACATCACAATCCAAATGGATGGTGCGCTCGCCTAATTTTTTCAAATCGAACACGGCGCGCATGGAGCGACCAATCAGACGCTGAATTTCCTGAGTGCGGCCGCTTTGCTTGCCACGCGCTGCTTCGCGATCACCCCGCGTGTGCGTAGCACGAGGCAACATGCCGTACTCGGCCGTGACCCATCCTTCGCCGCTGCCCTTTTTGTGGCCTGGTACTTTTTCTTCTACCGAAGCAGTGCACAGCACGCGTGTATCGCCAAACTCAATCAAAACAGAACCTTCTGCATGAACGGTGTACCCGCGCGTGATGCGCACTTGGCGCAATTGGTCTGGCGTACGGCCATGGGCTCGCGCAAATGAAGATTGGTTTGAAGTGGTCATGGGAAAGGTATCGCTGAAGAAAGTGATGGATGAAAGCAAGAGGTCGAAATTCAGGATTAGTTTGAGATAATTCGGGATTGGCTTGAAGCAGTCGCAAAGCCCCCTCATGAATCGCAGCCCCTTGCCTGACGCATCCTAGAAAGAATCCATGCCAGTTTACAGTATGACCGGGTATGCCAGCGTGCAATCCAGCACCCCCGCCGCCGAGGGCAATGCCGAATCTTCGGCTTCCTCTGCCATGCGTTTTGGCCTTGAAATTCGATCGGTCAACAGCCGCTTTTTAGACCTCAGCTTTCGCCTGCCCGACGAATTGCGTCACACCGAACCCGCTTTGCGTGAACACATCACGCAGCACATCAAGCGCGGCAAAGTGGAGGTGCGTGCGGTTTATCACAGCACACACGACACGGACCTGGCCGACCCATCCATTGGCACCCTGCAAAAGCTGGTGGGTTTGCAAAACAAAATTCAAAGCTGGCTGCCCAATGCCCGTGATTTAAGTGTGTCCGATGTCATCAAACTGGCGTCTCACGAAAAATCGGGCACTGGCCTGCAAGATGCCGACCTGATGCCTTTGGCCACACAAGCCGTCAAGGCACTCAAAGATGCACGGGCGCGGGAAGGTGCCCGCTTGGCCGAGATGCTGCAAGACCGAATCAGCCAGCTGCGCACTTTGGCGGAACAAGCCGCCCCCCTGCTGCCCCAGTTGGTTGAGCAACAGCGCCAGCGCTTCATTGACCGCTGGAACGAGGCCATGGCCCTGTCAGACGGCAATGTGTCGTCCGATGTGGCCAAAGACCGTGCACTGACAGAAGCTACCGCCTTTGCCATCCGCATCGACGTGGCAGAAGAGCTCACCCGCCTGGCCTCTCATTTGGACGAAATTAGCCGCTTGGTTAAAAAAGGGGGCGACATTGGCAAACGCCTTGACTTCCTGATTCAAGAGCTGCACCGCGAAGCCAACACTTTGGGCTCTAAATCGGCAGCCCTAGAACTCACCAAAATTTCGGTCGACATGAAGGTTCTGATTGAGCAAATGCGTGAGCAAGTACAAAACATCGAATAAGTTGACTACACTCCTTGCCATGGAATATCCTGGAAACCTCTACGTTGTAGCCGCCCCCAGTGGTGCGGGCAAGTCCAGCCTGGTTGGAGCTTGACACCCGAGTCTTGCCTTCGGTGTCGCACACCACCCGAGCGCCTAGAGGCCAAGAAAAACACGGCCGTGAGTACTTCTTTGTGTCACAGCAAGAGTTCGATGCCATGGTGGCTGGCGATGCCTTTGTGGAGTGGGCCAATGTGCACAGCCACCGTTATGGCACCTCCAAAAAAATGCTCGAAGAGCGTATGGCCCAGGGCTCTGATGTCATTTTGGAAATTGACTACCAGGGCGCCATTCAAATCCAAAAGATGTACGCCAACGCCATCCTCATCTTCATTCTTCCCCCCAGCTGGGAGGAATTGCGCAGCCGCCTAGAGCGCCGGGGCGAGGACAGCACCGAAACCATTGAATTGCGCCTGCAAAATGCGGCCATTGAACTGGCTCAGGTCAAAGAGTTTGACTTCGTTATAATCAACGAAGTTTTCGATCGCGCCTTGTTTGATCTCAAGGCCATCGTGCACTCCCAGCGCCTCAAGTACATAGCCCAGCGCCGGGCCCGTGCCGAAACTTTCGAATCCCTCCACATCACCTGATTTACTTACCGGAGACCGTCATGGCCCGCATCACTGTTGAAGATTGCTTGGAACAGATCCCTAACCGTTTCCAATTGGTATTGGCCGCTACTTACCGTGCGCGCATGCTAAGCCAAGGCCACACCCCCCGCGTCGAAAGCAAAAACAAGCCTGGCGTAACTGCCCTGCGCGAAATTGCTGCTGGCAAAGTGGGCTTGGAAATGCTCAAAAAAGTAAACTAAATTCTACTTTTTACCAAGCATGCCAAGCCTTAGGAGCTTGGCCTAACAAGCCCCAAAGTTGCAAAACTTGGGGCTTTTCCACGTCTGAAAGTCGCAAATTTAAGGGGTCATGACAGCGAACTTTCTGAAGTCGGTCCTCTGGCGTTACATTTGAGCCATGCGCGCAGCTTTTTCATCTATTTTTCATAAATCCGGTAGTACTTCAATACCCGGAAAGCGCGACAACGCTCACAACATTCAAGTTGGCATGCCATCGGCCAGTGCAGCCAACGCCGCAGCGGCCAGTTTTGCCGCCTTGGTTGCCCAATTGAATTATCTGTCAGCCTCCGACATTGAATTGGTTCGCAAAGCCTACCGATTTGCAGACGAAGCGCATTTAGGCCAAATGCGCAAAAACGGTGAGCCTTACATCACCCACCCCATTGCGGTTGCCACACAATGCACAGAGTGGAAGCTAGATGCACAAGCCCTCATGGCCGCATTGATGCACGACGTCATGGAAGACTGTGGCGTTACCAAATCTGACCTGATTGAGAAATTTGGATCTTCGGTGGCCGAATTGGTCGATGGCCTCACCAAATTGGACAAGCTCGAGTTCAACACCCGCGAAGAAAACCAGGCCGAGTCGTTTCGGAAAATGCTCTTGGCCATGGCGCGCGATGTTCGCGTCATCCTCATCAAGTTGGCAGACCGCACGCACAACATGCGCACCATGTCCGACATGCCGCGAGACAAATGGGGGCGAATTTCTTCCGAGACTTTAGAAATTTATGCGCCCATTGCACACCGCTTGGGCCTGAATCAAACCTATCGTGAACTGCAAGATTTGTCGTTCATGTATTCAAAGCCTTGGCGCTACAACGTTTTGTCCAAAGCCGTTGCCAAAGCACGCAACAGGCGTCGCGATTTGATTCAGAAAGTTCAAGGTGAACTTGAATCTACCTTTGCAAAAGCAGGCATCAGCGTTCAAATATCCGGACGAGAAAAAACACTGTATTCCATCTATAAAAAAATGGATGGCAAGCACCTCAGCTTTGCGCAAGTCAACGACATTTACGGCTTCCGATTGATTGTTCCTTCGGTCATTGACTGCTACACCGCTTTAGGCATCTTGCATCAAATGTACAAGCCTGTGCCTGGTCGATTCAAAGATCACATCGCCATCGGCAAAGTCAACGGCTATCAGTCTTTGCACACCACCTTGGTGGGCCCATCAGGCGTCAATGTTGAGTTTCAAATGCGCACAGAGGCCATGAACGTGGTTGCAGAATCTGGTGTTGCAGCGCACTGGCTCTACAAAGACAAGGGCTCTAACGATGTAACGTCTGAACGCCTCGGCACACAGTGGTTGCAGTCTTTGCTAGACATCCAAAAAGAAACACGCGATGCCTCCGAGTTTTGGGACCATGTCAAAGTGGATTTATTCCCCGATGCGGTCTATGTGTTCACGCCCAAAAGCCAAATCATGTCCTTGCCGCGCGGTGCGACGGTGGTCGATTTTGCGTACATGATTCACAGCAACATCGGCGACCATTTGGTGGCTGCCAAAATCAACAACCAACAAGTGCCTTTGCGCACCGAGTTAAAAAATGGTGACGTGGTGGAGGTCATGACGGCCCCCGTCTCCTCGCCCAATCCATCGTGGTTGGGTTTTGTGCGCACAGGTCGCGCTCGCTCACGCATTCGCCATCACCTCAAAACCATGGCCAACAGCGAGTCTATGGACTTGGGCTTGAAACTTTTGACGCAAGCACTGCGTGCGGAAGGCATTGAAAAAATGCCAGACGATCCCGCGCGATATCAGCCTTTGTGGGAAAAGTTGTTGCGCTTTACGGGCAACAAAAATCGCAGCGATTTGTTGGTTGACGTGGGCTTGGGCAAACGCATTGCCAGCATTGTGGCCAAACGCATGGCGGGTTTGCTGGCTGAAATGGGCGAGAAGCCCGACCCCCTGCTCATGACGCGTGAGCGCTTCATGGCGCACGAGAGTGTGTCGCAAGGCGCCATCATGTTGGATGGTACCGAAAATGCGTCGGTGGTTTATTCACGCTGTTGCCACCCTTTGCCTGGCGACAAAATCATTGGTTACCTGGGTCGTGGTGAAGGCTTGGCAGTGCACACCGCCGATTGCAGCGTCGGCCTCAAGCTTCAGCAAAAAGACAGTGAACGCTTTATTGGCGTTGAGTGGTCTGACGAGCCCATGCGCAGCTTTGAAACCAGCATCCGTGTCACAGTGGTCAACACCAAAGGTGTCTTGGCCCGGGTAGCAGGCACGCTGGCCAATTCAGAAGTTGACATTGTTCATGTGGAGATGGGCCAAGCAAGTGCACAGGATGCCGCCGAAAACACCTTTGTCATTTCGGTGCGCGACTTGAGCCATTTAGAAACTGTGCTGCGCAATTTAAAACGCACACCTGCAGTGCTAAACGCCGAGCGCATTACCCACCGCGTCAGAGGCCAGAGGACCGAAGAAGAATAGGTGTTCAGCTGGGCTTGGGGTACGTCACTGACAGCACCTCAATCTCGCGCACACCGAATGGGGTGACCAGTTTCAAAACATCGCCCGTGCTTGATTTCAACAAAGTTCGGGCAATGGGGGAGACCCAACTCACCTCGCCTTTGAGGCTGTCCGCTTCGTCGATGCCCAGAATGGTTACTGTGCGCTCGTCGCCGTTTTCTTCTACATAGGTGACGGTTGCGCCAAAGAACACCTGCGCCTTGCCATGGTGCGCGCTAGGGTCGGTGACCTCGGCAATTTCTAAACGTTTGGTGAGAAAGCGAATACGGCGGTCAATTTCACGCAAACGTTTTTTGCCGTAAAGATAGTCGCCATTTTCGGAGCGGTCACCGTTGCTGGCAGCCCAATGCACTATTTCAACAATTTTGGGCCGCTCGTCGTCCATCA
Organism: Pseudomonadota bacterium; assembly: GCA_041172085.1. Lineage (GTDB taxonomy): Bacteria > Pseudomonadota > Gammaproteobacteria > Burkholderiales > Burkholderiaceae_C > Limnohabitans_A. The sequence continues at coordinate 5,838 of JBEDKQ010000117.1, forward strand.
AAGTGAACAGCTCAGCACGTAAGGCGGCATACCCTTGAGGGGTCATGTAGTTGCGCGTACCTGCAGGCAAGGGAGGCAGGCTGGGATCTTCCCCATCGTCTGGATCGGCATCGATTTCACGCGTGAAGGCTTTGCTCATGACTTTCAATCAGAAGGTAAATGGAAGGCACAAAATGGATGAAACAAAATGGACGGCACAAAGAAGAACAGCCTAGAGACGTAAGCCTCTAAGCTGTGTTCTAGAATCGACAAAAATCGAAATCTGGTGCGGCTGGCAGGAATCGAACCCACGACCCCTTGGTTCGTAGCCAAGTACTCTATCCAGCTGAGCTACAGCCGCGAAGCTGTGCATTGTAGCACGGGTTTTTGATTTGATCCGACCATTCTTTCAAATTGTTCAAAAACATCTGACTGACCCTCTCTTCATTGCCTGCAGAAAACCCAGCAGAGTGCGGCGTCACAATGACATTGGGCAAGTGCCACAACGGTGATTCTTTGGGCAAGGGTTCATGTTCAAACACATCCAAAAATGCACTGCCCAATGGGCCTGTCTCAAGCGCTTTAATGAGGTCTTTTTCTACCACCACTTCACCGCGCGCCACATTGACCAAGCCTGATCCGCGTGGCATCAATGCCAAGGTGGTGGCATTCACCAAACCGCGGGTGGTGTCTGTTAATGGGCAAGTCAGAATCAACCAATGGGTGGAAGGCAAGACGCCGTTGAGTTCAGCGAATGTGATCATGCGCGGTTGGGATGAATCGACGCCAGTTTGATTTTGAGGATGCTGTCGAACCACCGTGACATGGAGCGACAACATTTGCAGAAACTGGGCCAATCGCTGCGCAATTGGACCCCACCCCACCAACACCACGTTTTGCCCTTGCAAATCTGGTGGCAGCTCAGAACCTAGCAAGGGCGCCCATTGCCGCGCATGCATGGCATGAACCAGTTGTGGAAATTGTCGAGACAGCGCCAACAAACCCGCCAATGCAGTTTGCGCCACCACTTCAGCATTGGCACCAGACGAGGTGGCCACATGCACGCCCTTGGCTTTAAGGCGCACATAGACATCTCGGTCGGCACCTGCGGAATGAATGTGCACCCAACGCAGTGACGGTGTTTCTTCTAAGACTTGGTAGCAAGCCTTCAGGCTGGGCGCTAACTCGTGTTTGGTCGACAAACCCGTAACATCTCTGGACACAAACGCCACATCAAAATCACGTCGACCTGATGCAATGGCATCTTCAAACGTAATGCATTCATAGGGCCTACCCACCAGCAAATTGGCCAAGGGCGCCTGCAATGCAGGTCGTGCCAAAGCGGACATCAATATTTTCATATTGTCACTCTGCCTTGGCGCCAGACTCTTTCACAATAACGCGCCATTTTTCTGTTTCTCGCTGGACAAATTGTCCAAACTGGGCAGCCGAACCGCCAGCGGGATCTGCTCCCTGCGCAATCATCTGCTGTTCCAGCGCTGGCGATCCTAAAATTTCATTGACGGCTTTGTTCAGATTGCTGACCACAATGTCAGGGGTCCCCTTGGGTGCAAAAAATCCAAACCAAGATCCTGCTTCAAAATTAGGAAATCCTGTCTCAACAACTGTAGGCGTATCGGGCAATGACCTTGATCGCTTCAAACTGCTAACCGCCACAGGGCGTAATTTACCGGCTTGAATTTGAGACATCACCGATGGAATCGTGGCAAACATGTATTGGATTCGACCCGCCAGCAAATCCTTCAGCGCATCTGCGCCTTTGTAAGGGATGTGCGTCGCTTCAAAACCAGCACGCCGTCCCAACATAAAGCTGGACAAGTGGGATGAGGTTCCTATACCGGTGCTACCGTAATTCAACTTACCATCATTGGCCTTGGCATACGCCAAAAATTCTTCCATGTTTTTAACTGGAACGTTCGGGTTCACCACCAACACATTGGGTACATCGGCAATTTGCACAATGGGAATCAAATCGGTTTGAGGGTTGAAGGGCAGCTTTCCATAAAGTGAGGCGTTAACTGCCATAGGACCCACAGAGTTCACAATCAATGTGTACCCATCTGCCGGCGCCTTCACCACTATCTCGGTGCCTAAATTACCGCCAGCGCCAGGCTTGTTATCGATCACAAAGGGCTGCTTGAATTTTTCTGTGAGTTGCTGCGCAACAAGTCGCGCCAAAATATCTGTTGTACCGCCGGCTGTGAAGGCAACCACGACTTTCACAGGTCGTTGTGGATAAGCAAGCTGAGCAGAGACAATTTGGGGCCCAGCCAACATGGCCCCAAGTATTAACACACCGAACATTCGTTTGGCGTTGAAAAAATTGAAATGCACCAGAATCTCCTATGTGTCAGGTTTGAAAACTTAAAGATTTGTTTTCAGGTTTTGTAACTAGGGTCGGTGCGATCGAGTTTGCGAAGCAATGCTGGCCACTCCATCAAACCATAAGGTCTGCGGGTACTGGGTTGATAGTTATTCCAGGTTTCTTCCAGTACGGCTTGCGAAGGTTTAAGCAAGGGCGTGTTGCAAGCCATGGCTGCCAATTGAGAATGGCAAGCCAGTTCAAGACGATGCATCCAGTTGAAAGCTTCACCTACGCTTTTTCCGACCGTCAGGGCGCCATGGTTGCGAAGGATCAAGGCCTCGCCTTGTCCCAAATCTTTGAGCAAAGATGCTTTCTCTTCGTTGTTCAAGACCACACCTTGGTAGTCGTGATAAGCGATTTTCAAAAACCGCATGGCAGTTTGAGTGAGCGGCAGCAAACCACATTCAAGCGAAGACACCGCCATAGAGGCCCAACTGTGTGTGTGAATGACACATTTCACCTCATGCCGCGCTTCATGGATGGCACTGTGAATGACGTAGCCCGCTTTGTTGATGCCGTAATTCAAATCGCCAAAATCTGGCTTGTCCAAAATGTTGCCGTGGATGTCAATCTTGATCAGACTAGAAGCGGTAATCTCTTCATACATCATGCCGTAGGCGTTGATCAAAAAAGCGCCCTCTTGACCTGGCACACTGCTTGAGATGTGGTTGGCCATCATGTCGGACATGCCGTACATATCGACCAAGCGATAACACGCCGCCAAATCGACACGGGCTTGCCATTCTTCTGGCGAGCATCGGTGTTGCATCGATTCAATCTTCAGTCGGCCGTTTTCACTCATTTTGATTCCTTCATGCGCTGATTAAACCCTGCGTAGCATATCTGCATTTTGTGGCCCCATTCGAAACCAGATGGCCGACAAAGCCAACGCAGCAGCAATGCACAGCAAAGCCAATCCTGCCAACAAAGAAGTCACTTCGGTGTCTCTTTTTTCCAGCGTAAATTGAGCTGACAAATGCTGATAGACTTTTTTCAAGTCTTCAGCTGAACCTGCTTTGAAGTAATCGGCTTCGGT
>JBEDKQ010000118.1:0-7989 GCA_041172085.1 Pseudomonadota bacterium
GGCGCAAATGTGGCGCTGAACATCATGGTTTGCTGGCGCTGGCTGGTGAGTTGGTTGATGTCGGCCAAGTCGTCAGAGAAGCCCAAGTCCAACATGCGGTCGGCTTCGTCAACCACCAAGAATTTAACTTTATCGAGTTTGATTTGCATGGAGCGTTGCAGGTCGAGCAAACGACCGGGCGTGGCCACCACCAAATTGGCATTTTGCAATTTGGCAATTTGCAACTGGTAAGGCATACCGCCCACAATGTTGGCAACACGCAAGCCGCGGCAATGTTTGACCAAATCGATGGCGTCGTGTGCAACTTGCTGCGCCAATTCACGTGTGGGGCAGACGATCAATGCACCAGGAGAGGGTGCTTTGAAATTGCGTGCGTTGGTGGGGTCTTTGCGCTTGGGGCGCTTGGGCGCTGGCTCGCCATTGGCAGCGGCATCTGCACAGGCTTTGGCAAATGCAGCGCGCTCGGCTTCTTCTTCTGCGGCCAGTTCTTGCAACAAGGTGTGCAACACGGGCAACAAGAAGGCGGCAGTTTTGCCTGAGCCTGTTTGGCTAGATACCATCAGGTCGATGTATTTGTGGGCTTCGCCTAAGGTTTCTTTGGGCAATGCCAAAGGAATGGCTTTGAGCTGAACAGAAGTGGGTTGTGTGTAGCCTAGGTCGGCCACAGCTTGAACCAATTCAGGGGCCAGACCCAAGAGCACGAAGCCATTGGGTTGCTCGGGGCTAGTTTCAGTTTCGATGGTTTCGTTCACATCGGCCGCATCAAGCGCCAAAGTTTCGGTCACGAAAGTTTCGTTGGTTGTGGTTTGCGCAGACGACAAGTCGTCCTGCACTTCAAAAGCGTCAGTCATATTTTTTCTCGCACGGACGTCCGCAAGATTTGCGGTGGCGCCGTTCATGGTTAAAAAACATCAACCATCAAACGCGTGAAGTTATGTCGCCATCTTTTCCAGTCGAGTGACTCTTATCAGTGAGTCAAAGGCATGAAGGGTGATGCACAAGGGCTGCGGCACGAAGCCTGTTTGCAGCACAGCCTGCGATTATGGCACAGTTTTTTAAATTTGTGCGGGTTTTCCCTGAAATGAATTGAATGCCTTTCAGAGTTTGATGAAATGCTCTCTGTAATGCGCCAATTCTTCGATGGATTCGTGCACATCAGCAAGCGCTGTGTGTTTTTGTTGTTTTTTGAAACTGTTGAACACTTCAGGCTTCCAGCGTTTGGAGAGTTCTTTGAGTGTGCTGACATCCAGGTTGCGGTAGTGCAAATAGGCTTCCAACTTGGGCATGAATTTGACCAAAAAACGGCGGTCTTGACTGATGGTATTGCCGCAGAGTGGCGAGCTGTTTTTGGTCACATACTGTTTGATGAAGGCCAAAATTTGCGCTTCGGCATCTAACTCAGACGTGGCGGAAACTTTGACTTTGTCGATCAAGCCGCTGCGACCGTGCGTCCCCTTGTTCCAGGCATCCATTTTGTTCAGCAGCTCGTCGCTTTGGTGGATGACACAGACAGGGCCTTCAATGCGGGGGCTGAGGTGAGGGCCGGTAACGACCACCGCAATTTCTAGCAGGCGCTCTTTTTCTGGATCAAGTCCTGTCATTTCGCAGTCAATCCAAACTAAGTTGTCATCGGATTTACGCAGTTCGACGCCAGTCGAGTCTGTTATGGGGAGGGAGGCGTTTAATTGCTCAGTCATTTCAAAATATGGCTTTTCGTGAAGTCTCTCATTGTCGCTGATGTTGGCTGATCTACACTTCGACCTATGAATCCGACTTTGACTCTGACTTACTTGCTGGTAACCGCTTTGGTGACCAATGTTTTATTGAAGCTTTGGCTCAACGCCAGACAAGTGCGCCATGTGGCATCGCATCGAGCACAAGTACCAGAAACCTTTGCAACTCAAATTTCATTGGCTGATCATCAAAAAGCAGCTGATTACACCTTGGCAAAGGCCAAAGTGTCACAAATTGACATTTTGCTTGACGCAGCCATTTTGCTGGGATGGACCTTGCTCGGCGGTTTGAGTGCCCTGAATGCGCTGGTTTTGGAGTTCATGGCACCGGGGCTTTGGCAGCAAGTCGTTTTGGTACTGTGCTTCACGCTCGTGGGGGCTTTGCTTGATCTGCCTTTGTCGCTTTATCAAACCTTTGTGTTGGAGCAAAAATTTGGCTTCAACAAAATGACCTGGGCATTGTGGTTCACTGATTCGGTCAAAGGTTTGATGCTGGGACTTTTGTTAGGTGTTCCCCTGATCGCTTTGGTCTTGTGGTTGATGCAGGCCGGCGGTGTTTATTGGTGGTTTTGGACTTGGTGTGCGCTGGTCTTTTGGCAACTTTTTTTAATGGCCATTGCACCCAATGTGATCATGCCTTTGTTCAATAAGTTCACGCCACTCGAAGACGAGGCTTTAAAGTCACGTGTGAATGGTTTGATGCAACGCGCAGGTTTTACGGCCAAAGGTTTTTTTGTAATGGACGGCAGCAAAAGATCAGCTCATTCCAACGCTTTTTTCACAGGTTTTGGTGCCAGCAAAAGGGTGGTATTTTTTGACACACTTCTCAAGCAATTGACGCCCTCTGAAATGGAGGCCGTTCTAGCCCATGAGTTGGGGCACTTCAAGCACCGTCATATTTTTAAAATGATGTTGACCAGCTTTGCATTGAGCTTGTTGGGTTTGGCCGTGCTGGGTTTTGCATCACAGCAAATTTGGTTTTACACAGGTTTAGGTGTCATGCCCAATTTGATGGGCAGTCATGAAGCAGTTGCCTTGTTGCTGTTCATGTTGGTCGTGCCCGTATTTACATTTTTATTGGCGCCTCTGTCGTCTTGGCGCTCAAGGATCCAAGAGTATGAAGCAGATGCTTATGCAGTATCGCAAACGCCAGCGGCAGATTTGAGTTCAGCTTTGTTGAAGCTTTACCAAGACAATGCCTCAACACTCACGCCTGATCCTCTTTATGTGATGTTTTATTACTCGCATCCACCGGCAAGTTTGCGATTGACGCGCATGCAACATGCGTAAAACGAGCCAACGCACGCACACCAAAACCAAGGCTGCACAAGCCTTGGTGGCTTCTTCACAAGAAAGCTTGAACACGGGTTTGGTGGTGGCAACCCATGGTCGACATTGTGTCGTTGAGTTAGATGATGCAACGCGAATCATTTGTCATCCACGTGGCAAAAAAAGTCAGTCAGTGGTGGGTGACCGTGTTAAGTGGCAAGCCGCGGCAGACGAGGGCACCATCGAAAGCGTGCAAGAACGTCAAAACCTTTTCTACAGAAGAGATGAGATTCGCACCAAGTCTTTTGCAGCCAATCTTGATCAAGTCTTGATTTTGTTAGCAGCTGAACCTGAATTTTCAGAGACCCAGTTGTCAAGGGCCCTGATCGCTGCAGAAGCTGAGCACATCAAGCCGCTCATTGTTTTGAATAAAAGTGATTTGCTTGAGCCGTTCGCACTTGCTTGGCAACGCTTGTCTGCTTATCGGAACATGGGCTACACCGTATTGCCTTTGCAGTTAAAGCAAGACGATGCGATCAACAATACTTTGCATCGTCTTCAAGCTGAAATGAGCGGTAAGACGACTTTGATACTGGGTCCTTCTGGCGCAGGGAAAAGTACCTTGGTGAATGCCTTGGTGCCGCATGCCCGAGCCTTAACGGGTGAAATTTCGCAGGCGCTGAATTCAGGCAAGCACACCACGACCAGTACGTCACTTTATTGGGTGGGTGAGCGTCCTGCCTCAGTTGCGTTGGGTGGTGTGGGCACAGCCATCATTGACTCGCCTGGTTTTCAAGAGTTCGGTTTGCAGCACATTCCGCAAAACCAATTGGCTTCGTGCATGCCCGACTTAAAGCACCACGTCTCATCGTGCAAGTTTTACAACTGCACCCATTTGCATGAGCCAGGCTGTGGCGTGCTTGCAGCAATCCAAAAGAATGAAGCAGACGACCTGATGCCTTCTGAGGTCAGTCCAAGACGGCATCGAATCTACGCCCAACTGTTTGATGAATTGGGGCAGCAGCGGTGGTAGGCCCATTGGGACTAGCCAAGTAAATTGGCCAGCGAAAGCAAGGCGACCAAGACCAGCCACATGATGACAGTGCGCCACACCAGTCCAACCACTTGCGCAAAATGAGAAAGTTCAGGTGATCGGCCTGGTGTGCTGATGCTGTCAGGAAAATCTGGTTGCAATGCAGCACCACCCAATTGGACATTGATGGCGCCGGCTGTCGCCGCCAAGATGACCCCATCATTGTCGTCAGGAAATTTTTCGGCATGGTGTCGCCATCCATCCATGGCATCTTCAAAACTTCCCATGATGGCAAATCCCATGGCCGTGGCTCTGGCAGGTAACCAGTCAATGGCATGCCATGCCTCATTTGAAACGGATTTCAATGAATCACTGACCCAATGCAATTGATGTACATCGGTAGGCATGGAGGAACTTGTCAAGCTAGCGGCAGAAGCACTGTAGCGTTTGGCAAATTCAGAGATTCTGTAAACCACTGCACCAACAGGACCCAGTCCGATGACCGACAACAAGGCATAACTGAAGAAGACACCAAAAACATGGCGATGCGCAGAAAGGATGGAGTGCTCAATCACATGGCGCACAATTTCATTGCGCGGCAGTTCACTGACTTCGACTTGTTGCCACTCGGCCAATAGCTTTCGGGCCAGAGGTTCGTCACCTTCATTCAACGCATCACGAATGCCAGTGAAATGATGGCTGAATTGTCTAAAGCCCAATGTCACATACAGCAGGGCCACATTCCAGATGACGGCAAAAAACCATCCCAAGAAAAAAGCCAGCAACCAATGAATGAGAATGGCCAGACCTGCTGGAACGCCAATGATCAAGCCCCAGGCTAACCAAGCTTGAGAGCGTGTGCCGCCGTCGACATGCGTCGTGACCCAATCAGCCCAAGATCGCAACCACTGATGCAAAAAGTGAGAGGGGCTCATGGGCCTGGCTTGCTCAATGATGAGGGCCAAAAAGATAGAGAAGAAGCTCATGACGAGATCATAAAGAATTAGCGGCCAATAAGAAACGGTAAAAGTTGCGAATCATGCCAGCAGTAGCGCCCCAAATAAATCGTTCAGTGTGCAGGCCATTTGATGAAGCGGGGGGTTCCATGTAGGGCATCGAATACCACTGGCGTCGCACGCCGTCACGTTCCCATTGGTGAAGTCTGTGATTTACAGGGTTCATTAAAAAGCGCAACGGCACTTCAAAAACGGCATCAACTTCATATGGGTTGGGGGTCACCACATGCGTTGGCGACACCAGGCCGACCACCGGCGTGATGTGAAAAGAAGTACCTGTGATGTAACTTGGCATGCGTCCCACAATGTCAACAAGGTGTGGCGCCAAACCTACTTCCTCTTGGGCTTCGCGAAGTGCGGTTGCTTCAATAGACTTGTCATCCTGGTCAACTTTACCGCCGGGAAAAGCAATCTGACCTGCATGTGAGGACAAATGCATGGTGCGTTGAGTTAAAAGCACGTGAGGCTCTGTGCCTTGTTCACCTCTCAGGACAATTGGAAAAAGTACGGCGGCTTGTTTAGGCGGGCGCTGACCCAGGGTGGGCTCGCGTTTAACTTCAGGCGACCAGTCTGGCGGGTTCGCAAAGACTTGTTTGATGCGCTGCGGCATGAGCCAGTCATTTGCCAATTCAGGCCATTCGCCTGATGGCGATGTCCAAGGAATTTCGCGCGGATCAAACCCCAAGGTGCTTTTCATAAGTGAGCGTTTGTTGTGCGATTGATTTGAAACTCAAAACGGCTTTTGATAACTGGGGCACTTGATTTCAATGTGCCGAGGTGTGTCATTCACTTGATCACGTTGCAGTGCCGTTAAGCACCCCCCCCATACGCAACCCGTATCCAAAGCCCAAACATCTTTTCTGGCCACAGCCCCCAAAGTGGACCAGTGACCAAATGCAATGAGGGTGTTGGCCGTTTTTCGACCCGGTACATCAAACCAGGGCATGTAGCCCGCCGGTGCTTGGGCTGAACTTTCTTTGGTTTCAAACTCCAAAAGACCAGAGGGGCTGCAAAAGCGCAGGCGGGTGAATGCATTCAAAGTACTTCGCCAACGAGCGATGCCTTGCAAATGGGGTTCCCATAGCGGTGGCTCATTGCCATACATGTTCATGAAGAAGTCAGACGACGCATCGCTTTGCAAAATGTCTTCAAGTTCGCGGGCTAGAGCCAATGTTTCAGCCAAAGTCCATTGTGGCAACACCCCAGCATGCACCATCAGCACATTTTCTTCATAGATCGCGAAGGATTGATGCCGTAGCCACTGCAGCAAGTCGACTTTGTCGGGGGCAAAAAGAACATCGTTCAGGGTGTCATTTCTGTGAGGCGCTCTTGCACCAGCAGCAATCGCCAACAAATGCATGTCGTGATTGCCCAATACACACCTAACACTGCTTCCTAACTTGGACAGGCGTCTCAATACTGCCAAAGAATCGGGGCCGCGATTAACCAAGTCGCCTAAAACATAGAGTCGATCGCGGCTTGCTGAAAAGCCGACTTGGTCTAGCAACTGACCTAAAGGCGCATCGCAACCTTGAATATCACCGACCCAATAAACTGACATGTGCTTCCAAAATCATTCCGAATACGACATTGTGGATGCATTTACCGTCGATTTAACCTCAGGTTGGCGAAGACTATTTCATTCTGCGGCAGTGCTTGGCACAATCAGTCCATGGATTTTTTACTCATTGCATTGTTAACGCTCATCAACGGTTTGTTTGCCATGTCGGAATTGGCCTTGGCTTCCAGCCGAAAGGCGCGCTTGGCGGCCATGGAAGAGGCTGGCGACAAAGGTGCCGCCACAGCCCTTAAATTATTGGACAACCCTACGCAGTTCTTGTCGACAGTGCAGGTGGGTATCACCTCAATTGGTGTCTTGAATGGCATTGTGGGCGAGGCAGCCTTTAGTGGCGGAGTGGCTGTTTGGTTGATGGGTTGGGGCATGAAAGAAGCCGCTGCCGCCTTCACTGCCACAGCCTTGGTCGTGACGGTCATCACCTTCACCACCATCATTTTTGGCGAGCTGGTACCCAAACGGATTGGCCAGTTGTACCCAGAACCCGTGGCGCGTTTGGTGGCAAGGCCCATGGCTTGGCTGGCTGGCATTGCCAAGCCCTTTGTCAGTTTGCTGTCCATCACAACGCATGGTGTTTTGAAATTACTTCGAATTGACACCACTGGCAATCGGGCTGTTACAGAAGAAGAAATTACGGCCAGTTTGGAGGAGGGGGTCGATGCTGGCTTGATTGAGGCGCACGAACACCAAATGGTGCGCAATGTGTTCCATCTTGATGACCGGCCTTTAACTTCATTGATGGTGCCGAGACTGGACATTCAATGGTTTGACAGTGACCTGACCGTAGCCCAATGTTTGGCGCAAGTGGGACTCAATGCGGGTGCGCAAGGCCACTCTTGGTATCCGGTCTGTCGGGGCAGTTTGGACGATGTGATGGGTGTAGTCAGTGTGGCGCGTTTGGTCTCTCTTGCATCTCAACAAGACACAGTAGACGCTTATGTCACGCCAGCTACTTTTGTACCTGAAACCCTCAGTGGCATGTCTTTGCTGGAGCAGTTTCGGGGTAAGTCAGGCCGGATGGTGTTTGTGGTGGATGAATACGGCGTGGTGCAAGGCTTGGTCACGCCGCGAGATTTGTTGGAAGCCATTACCGGCGAGTTAAAACCCCAGCAAATGACGGATGCTTGGGCAACGCATCAAGCGGATGGCTCGTGGTTGTTAGATGGCTTAATGCCCATCAATGAATTGAAAGCCAGGCTTGAATTAAAGCAATTGCAAGGCGAGGAAAAGGGCTTGTTCAATACTTTGGGCGGATTTATTTTTGCAGAATTAGGTTATCTACCTAAAGCTGGGGATATTCTTATTAGCGATGATTGGGAGTTTGAAATTATTTCTTTAGAAGGAAAAAGAATAGATAAGGTA
>JBEDKQ010000119.1:0-7073 GCA_041172085.1 Pseudomonadota bacterium
AATGGTGCGCAAATGGGCATCCATGGGGCCGCAAAGATGCGTCATGCGGGTATTGTTGTGCGGCGTGAAGTTGTGTCTGACAATCAAGCTGATAATCCTCAGTGGAAAATAGACGCCTTGGCCTTTGGCCAATGTGTCTTACCCCCTAATGATAGGCACTTATCTGAAGAAGAAGAACGGCACGCCATGATTGGTCAGTTAACAGGTACTTTGATCGACAAAAACCCACCCGAAGTGATGGTGGATTGCCACGGCGTGGGCTATGAAGTCAGTGTGCCCATGAGCACCTTTTACAACTTGCCCGCCTTGGGCGAGAAGGTCAAGCTGCTCACGCATTTTGTGGTGCGCGAGGATGCGCAGCTGTTGTACGGCTTTGCCACGGTAGAAGAGCGTGCGGCTTTTAGGCAGCTGATCAAAATTTCGGGCGTAGGCCCGCGCACCGCATTGAGCGTGCTCTCTGGCATGGGCGTGGCCGATTTGGCGCAGGCCATCACCCAGCAAGAAGCGGGTCGGCTGGTGAAGGTGCCAGGCATTGGCAAGAAAACAGCCGAGCGTTTGCTGCTAGAACTCAAAGGCAAAATGGGCGCCGACTTGATTACGACAGGCAGTAGCTCACACGACCACGCCAGCGATATTTTGCAAGCTCTGGTGGCTTTGGGCTACAGTGACAAAGAAGCTGCTTTGGCCCTCAAATCTCTACCCCCCGATGTGGGTGTGAGCGATGGCATCAAAATGGCACTCAAGGCCTTGGCCAAATAAACGATCAACATGAGCATTCAAACCGACGACTTTGGCGCCGATTTTGGCGATGGCGCAGGCAAGAAACCCAGCGCGCGCAAAAGCCCCGCCACGGCTGAGGCCAGTGCCGGCGCTCGCATGGTAGACGCCTCGCCCGAAACGCCCCAAGAAGAGGCCATCGAACGCGCTCTGCGCCCCAAGTTGCTAGATGACTACGTGGGCCAAGCCAAGGTGCGCGAGCAACTCGAAATTTTCATTGGTGCGGCCAAAATGCGCGGCGAGCCTTTAGACCACGTATTGTTGTTTGGTCCGCCCGGCTTGGGCAAAACAACCTTGAGCCACATCATTGCCGCTGAGCTTGGCGTGAACCTGCGCCAAACCAGTGGTCCCGTTCTAGAAAAGCCCAAAGACTTGGCGGCCTTGCTCACCAATCTTGAAAAGAACGATGTGCTGTTCATCGACGAGATTCATCGCTTGTCGCCGGTGGTGGAAGAGATTTTGTACCCTGCGTTAGAGGATTACCAAATCGACATCATGATTGGTGAAGGCCCGGCAGCGCGCAGCATCAAGCTCGATTTGCAACCCTTCACCTTGGTGGGCGCCACCACACGCGCGGGCATGTTGACCAACCCTCTGCGTGACCGCTTTGGCATTGTGTCTCGCTTAGAGTTTTACACGCCCGAAGAATTGGCGCGCATTGTGAAGCGCAGTGCCAGCCTGCTCAAAGCGCCCATGGATGCGGCCGGTGGCGAAGAAATTGCCAAGCGCTCGCGCGGTACGCCGCGCATTGCCAACCGTTTACTTAGACGTGTACGCGATTACGCCGACGTGAAAGGTGTAGGTCACATCACGCACGACATTTCCAAACGCGCGTTGGCCATGCTTGACGTTGATCCGGAAGGCTTCGATTTGATGGACCGCAAGTTACTCGAAGCCGTTATCCACCGCTTTGATGGCGGGCCTGTGGGCTTGGACAACATTGCCGCCAGCATTGGCGAAGAGCGCGACACCATTGAAGATGTGATTGAGCCTTACCTCATTCAGCAAGGCTTTTTGCAAAGAACGCCCCGCGGCAGAATTGCAACATTGGCGGCTTACCGTCACTTGGGTGTGACCCCGCCGAAAAGCTTTACGCAAGAATAAAGACACTGAACCTCAAGGTTCAGTATTCGTCGCGCGAGTCTTCGCCCAAATGCGATGTGTCGGCCCAACCCACTAGCGACACGCTTTCGGGCGTCCACAACAAGCGATTGATGGCGGTATTGGTGAGTGACCAAGTACGCGGCGCTTGCAAATCTTGCTGAGTGGCAATGCGGTACAAGATGTCCATCACACCGCCATGGGCAAACAGGGCAATGTGTTGCCCCATATGCTTGGCTGCCAACTCATTCAAAGTTTGACGAATGCGCTGCTCTAGCATGACCAAAGATTCTCCGCCATTGGGCGGTGTCCAATGAGGGTCGCGCTTGCGCCACTTCATTGAATCCTCAGGCAAGTCTTGTTCTATTTCGGCAAAGGTTTTGCCTTCAAACGCGCCAAAGCCGCGCTCGCGCAGGCCAGGGTGGCTGACGGCTTCTAGCCCTTGCAGAGCAGCTACCGCCGTTGCAGTTTGATGCGCGCGCTGTAAATCACTGGAATACACGGCGTGTAAGGCGTCTTGCGCAGCCAAGGTTTTGGCCAATTGTTCGGCTTGCCACTGACCCTTGGCGTTGAGGGGAATGTCTAAGTGGCCTTGGATGCGAGTGTCGACGTTCCAAGCAGTTTCACCATGGCGAATGGCCAAAATACGTGTGGCTTGCATGCGAAAATTTAGCGTGAGATGGTGCTGTCAACACGGCGATTGAGCACTTGCGGATTGGGGAATCCTTGAAGGGCTGCAAACATCATGGTTTGCAAAATGTTGGCATGGTCGGACCAAGGGCCTTCGTGAGTGGCTTTGGTTTGGTACACCACATTGCTGGTGTTGAGGTCGCGAATGATGACGCTCACCTCTTGCGCATAACCCGAAGGCGGTGGAAAGCCGTTGCGCCTAAAGGGCGGCAAGCCTGTGTTCATGCCGACGCCAACCCCTATGCCTGGATGCCTATAGCCAGTACCCACACTGATCTGCAAATGGTTAGTCCACGGACTGCGAACAGGTCGACCCCAAGGGTCGGCAATGAATTCTGCGGTACGCACACCCACCCACACACTGTATTGCGCTTCGGTGTCGTTGCGTGTCCAGCCCAAAGGTGCCAAGGCCTGCTCAAGTTGAACCTCAGCCCAGCCGGCTTGCGGATTGTTGGCATCGGCTGGCAAACGGTCCCAGCGGAAAAAAGCTTTGGCAGGTGCGGGTGTTTTCCACTGCGGCGAAGTTTGCACTTGGCTTTCAATGATGCGCACATTGGTGCAGGCACTGAGCATCAACACACCTGCCGCCATGGCCAGCAGCATGCGGCGTTTGAGCGTTTGAGAGAAGCTTGGCTGTTTCATGAGCGCCCCCGTTGGATCAAAGTTGAACCACCTGCACACCTTGCAAGCTGGCCATGACATTGGGCGCTTCAAAGCTTTCTTCGTCAAATGCTTTGTCGCCCTCTGGATCGGGCTTGCCAGTGATTTGAAGGTTTTTAAAGTCGTGCAATTGGGCGTCCATCAAATGGGAGGGCACCACGTTTTGCAAAGCTGCAAACATGTTCTCAATGCGCCCAGGGTATTTTTTCTGCCAGTCCCGAATCATGTTGCCAATTTGTTTGCGCTGCAAGTTCTCTTGGCTGCCGCACAAGGTGCAAGGAATGATGGGAAACTGACGGTGCTCGGCCCAGCGCGATAAGTCGGCTTCGGCCACGTGGGCCAAGGGTCGAATGACCATGAACTCGCCGTTGTCGCTCAACAACTTGGGCGGCATGCCTTTGAGTTTGCCGCCAAAGAACATGTTGAGGAAAAAGGTTTGCAGCATGTCATCGCGGTGATGACCCAAGGCCAATTTGTTGCACTTGAGTTGACCCGCCACCTTGTACAAAATACCGCGGCGCAAGCGGCTGCACAAACTGCACATGGTTTTACCTTCGGGAATTTTGTCCTTCACGATGGAATAGGTGTCTTGCGTTTCAATGTGAAACGGAATGCCCAACTGGCCAAGGTAGGCGGGCAAAATTTCTGCTGGAAAGCCAGGTTGCTTTTGGTCCAAGTTGACGGCGATCAGTTCGAAATCTACGGGTGCGCGTTGCTTCATTTTCATCAAGATGTCGAGCATGCCGTAGCTGTCTTTGCCACCCGACATGCAGACCATGATGCGGTCGCCTTCTTCAATCATGTTGAACTCGCTGATGGCTTGGCCCACCTGACGGCACAAACGTTTCTCGAGCTTGTGAGTTTCGCGTTCAATTTTGAGGGCCTTGGCTTTTTGCTCGGCTTGTTCGGCCTGCGCATCGGCGTCGTCGGCCACGGCTTCTAGCCAGCTGTTTTGGGTGGGTGCATTCATGGGTTCACCATTGTCCTGTTTCCATGCGAATGGCAACTTCGCAATCTTCAAAAATTTCGAGTTTGGCAATCTTCACCCGCACGCCTTTAACGCCATGCAATTGCATGAGGCGATGCGAGAGTTTGCCAATGAGGCTTTCGAGCAAGTTGACATGCTCTGCGGTGCATTCATCGATGATGATTTTGCGCACCTTGCGATAGTCCAGCACATTGCTGATGTCATCGTCACGCGGCAGCAAAGGCTGCGGGCCGAGGTTGAGCTCGGCGTCGACTTGAATGGGCTGCGGCGCGGTTTTTTCGTGTTCCAAGATACCCAGGTTGGCATCAAAACGCAGACCAGTCAGGGTGAGGGTTTGGTTGCCATTGGTGGGTGCAGGGGTGACTGTTGGGGTGGCCGTCATGGGGTGCTCACATCAAAGAAAAGTCGCGCTCGAATTTCATCAAGTGCTGGCCACCGTCGACCAATAAGGTGGTGCCTGTAATGGCACGATTGTGCATGGCAAAAACCACGGTGCTGACCACATCTTCCACCGAGGAAGATCGTCCCAAAGGGCTGAGTTTGTGCAGTTGCTGAAATTTGTCATCGTCCAACATGTGGCTGGTGAGGGTTAGGCCAGGGGCCACGCCCACCACCCGCACCAGCGGCGCCAGAGCTTGAGCCAACAAAGTGTTGGCGGCTTCCAATGCCGCTTTGGACAAGGTGTAACTTAAAAAATCGGGGTTGGGATTCCACAACTTTTGGTCGAGCATGTTGACGACCACAGCCTCTGCGGCTTGGGCCCCACGTGCATGGCAATGTTGATGAAGGGCCTCTGCCAACACGATGGCAGCACCCGTGTTGCTGGCCCAGTGCTGCGCCATGAGTGCATAGCTAAAGCTTTGCACGTCGTCATGTTCAAACAAAGCGGCGCTGTTCACCACGGCATCGACCCGGCCCAATTGCTTGACCACTTGAGGCAGCAATTGCCGTGTGGCGGCTTCGTCTGCCAAATCGGCTTTGAACACAAAGGACTGGGGGTTCAATGCTTGCGTATCGGCGTTCAGTGCCAAACAAGCTTGGGCTGTTTCCAAAGCTTCCGCTTCAGAGCTTCTGTAATGAATGGCCACGCGCCAACCCGCTTTGGCCAAGCCCAAAGCAATTTCGCGGCCCAAGCGCTTTCCGGCGCCTGTGACCAGGGCCGTTAAGGCGGGAGCTTGCGTGCCAGATGAAAAAGGCGTCGACATTCGGGGACAATCGGGGAGATGACAGAAGCCCATAGTTTAACGACCGCCATGCTTGAGCGGGTCCACAAGGCCATTTTGGCGGCCCAAGGCTGGTTGCCGTTCGATCAGTTCATGGCCATGGCCCTGTATGAACCGGGCTTGGGCTACTACGCCAACCAGCAGCCCAAGTTTGGCGCCATGCCCCAGTCGGGCAGCGATTTTGTGACGGCGCCTGAGCTCTCGCCCTTGTTTGGCGCTGCTTTGGCGCAGCAGGTGGCAGAAGCGTTGAAGGCAACTGGCACCGATGAAGTGTGGGAGTTTGGGGCGGGCAGTGGCGCTTTGGCGCATCAATTGCTCAGTGAATTGAAGCGCCTGGACTGCCCGGTCAAACGCTACAACATCATGGACTTGTCGAGCACCTTAAAGGCCAGGCAACAAACCAAATTGGCTGGGTTTGGCGACCAAGTGCAGTGGCTCAGTCAATGGCCAGACTCACTGCAGGGCGTGGTGGTGGGCAATGAAGTGCTAGATGCTATGCCTGTGAAGCTCTTGAACCGCATTCAAGGTGTCTGGCACGAGAGGGGCGTGGTGGTGGCCGATATGGCAACTCACCCCGATGGTTTGGCATGGGAAGACCGGCCAACTGAATTGAAACCCCCTTTAGAGCCTTCGGGCGACCACGACTATCTGACCGAAATTCAGCCGCAAGGCGAGGCCTTTGTGGCCAGCTTGG
This sequence comes from Pseudomonadota bacterium, assembly GCA_041172085.1. GTDB lineage: Bacteria > Pseudomonadota > Gammaproteobacteria > Burkholderiales > Burkholderiaceae_C > Limnohabitans_A. The sequence goes on from JBEDKQ010000119.1 coordinate 6,134, forward strand.
CCGAGCGCCTGCTGGCCAGTGAAAAAGGTGGCGCTGCATTTTTCATGGATTACGGTTTTCCAGAGGCAGAGTTTTTTCACCCCGAGCGACACATGGGCACCGTGATGTGCCACCAAGCGCACAAGGCCGATGCCAATCCCTTGGCGGCCGTGGGTTTGAAGGACATCACTGCGCATGTAAATTTCACGGGCATTGCGTTGGCTGGCCAAGAGGCTGGATTGCAGGTGCTGGGATACACCAGCCAAGCGAGGTTCTTGTTAAACTTGGGATTGGCTGAGAGGATGGCAGAGTCCCCTTTGCCTGAGCGTGCGCAGGCCATGAAACTCCTCAGTGAGCACGAGATGGGTGAGTTGTTCAAGGTGGTGGGATTTGCCACACATGACCATTGGCAGGCCCAAGGCTTTGCGGTGGGTGACCGCAGTCATCGGCTGTAACTGGCGCACTAAGCGATGTTGCGCTGGCTCATTGTGGTTTTTTTGGCACTGCTGTTAATCAGCTGGGTTCGCCCATGGTTGGAAAAGCTGGGATTGGGTAAATTGCCAGGTGATTTTCATTTCAAGTTGTTTGGCAGGGAATGGTTTATTCCTTTCACCAGCACCTTGCTTTTGAGCTTTGTCTTGAGCTTGCTGACCAAGCTGTTGTAAATAATTCCGTCTTTTAAAACATTTGTGTTACAGTTCGGGTTCGTTGGATGCCTTTGACACCGAATTAAAGGCCACCACGACAAGCGCGGTCCTTGCAAATTGCTTCATTTCTCGCATGAAGACCCATGCACAAGAACAGCGCACCCCCAAGCACGGGTGGGTTTGATTTCACGCTTCCCCCTTTTTCATGTGCCCCTACAGGGCATTTACCAGGCCAATTGGATGCATTTGCAAGGCGTACAAGCCCAATGCAGGCGTCCAATGTGTTGCTCTGTACACACCAATTTTTTAGCTTT
>JBEDKQ010000120.1:0-8527 GCA_041172085.1 Pseudomonadota bacterium
TTCAAAAATGAAAGCTTTATCCCAATCAAGATATTGAGCGAATTCAAGCACTATGCCATGTTTGAAATAATTTGCACGGCTTTTATTGGGATCACATGTAAAGAGCATCAAGTCATGATGCTTTAGCCCTCAACTTCATGGACCTACATTGAGTATCAGTGAATCAATGATCGTCTTTGTAATCTAGCAAATCTATTAAAAATAACTAAAGCAACAACAACGCTTATTCGCTGTCCACACCAGAAGCATCTTCCAGCAAACGCACTTTCACTGACTTGCCTTTTACTTTACCGCGCGACAACTTGTCAGCAGCTTCATGTGCAATTTCACGCGCAACCGCCACATAAGTGGAGTATTCATTCACATTGATCTTGCCCACTTGCTCACGCGTGTAGCCTGCATCGCCCGTAAGTGCACCCAGCACATCACCCGCGCGAATTTTTTCTTTGCGGCCGCCCACAATTTGCAAGGTGGCCATGGCGGGCACCAGTATGTCTTTACCAGCAGGTGTGAACGAACTCAGCTCTTGCCAACTCGACTCACGCCCCTGCAGCACTTCAATCTTGCCCACATAACCCATCTCATCCATGCTGACCAAACTCACCGCCAAGCCCTCAGCATCGGCACGGCCTGTGCGGCCAATGCGGTGAATGTGCACTTCAGCATCGGGCGTGACATCGACGTTGATTACCGCTTCCAGTTGCGCCACATCCAATCCGCGCGCCGCCACATCGGTGGCCACCAGCACAGAACAACTTCTGTTGGAAAATTGAATGAGCACTTGATCGCGTTCACGTTGTTCCAACTCGCCGTAAAGCGCCAGCGCGCTGAAGCCCTGTGCTTGCAACACCGCCACCAAATCGCGGCACTGAACTTTGGTATTGCAAAAGGCCAATGTAGAAGTAGGACGGAAATGATTCAACACCATCGACACGGCATGCAGTCGCTCAGACTCTTTCACCTGAACAAATATCTGTTTAATTTTGTTGGCGCTGTGTTGTGTTTCCACCTTCACCGTTTGCGGCTCTTTCATGAACTGCGTGGCCAACTTGGCAATGCCTTCAGGATAGGTGGCCGAGAACAACAAGGTTTGTCGATTCTGCGGACACTGTCTGGCCACAGTGGCAATGTCGTCAAAGAAACCCATGTCGAGCATGCGATCGGCTTCGTCCAGCACCAACGTTTTAAGGCCTTTGAGTTTCAAAGAGCCGCGCTCTAAATGGTCCATGATGCGACCGGGCGTGCCGACCACCACGTGGGCGCCGTGCTCCAAGCTCAACACTTGACCACGCAACGCAACACCACCGCACAAAGTGACTACTTTGACGTTACCCACAGCGCGCGCCAATCGGCGAATTTCTTGACTGACCTGATCGGCCAACTCACGGGTAGGACACAAGATCATGGCCTGCACGGCAAAGTCTGCAGGCAGAATTTTTTCAACCAAGGGAATGCCAAACGCAGCCGTTTTGCCGCTTCCTGTGCTGGCCTGCGCAATCAAATCTTTGCCCGCCAAGGTCACAGGCAAACTGGCCGCCTGAATAGCCGTCATCTGCAAATAACCCAGTTGCGCCAAATTGCCCAACATCGAAGCCGACAAACTCAGCTTCGCAAAATCATTTTTGTTTTCGTTCATACGTCGATTATGCGTGTGGGAGGGTTGGGGTGAAAAATCCCAATCAAAGGGGTTAAAGGCAGAGAGGGGGCTTCCTCATACTGGAGTACCAGAAATCGTTCAGCCCCCTCTCTGCCTTTAACCCCTTTGATTGACAAAATTAATGTTGATCTGACCCCAATTGTTTTGCTCTCGCCGGAGAGAAAAATCACCCCAATTACATTTGCAACGGAATCGTCACAGGCCCATCGTTGATCAGGTGTACTTTCATATCGCCTGCGAATTGGCCGGTTTGCACAATGGGATGCGCCTCACGAGCTTGCGCAACGAAGTAGTCATACAAGCGTTGCCCATCTGCCGGTGATGCAGCGCGAGTAAAGCTGGGGCGGTTGCCGCCGCTCACATCGGCTGCCAACGTAAATTGACTGACGATTAGCAAACCACCTTGCAAACCCTGACCATCCAAGTCTTGCAGCGAACGATTCATCTTGCCCGCCTCATCGCTGAAAATGCGTAACTTCAAAAGTTTGCTGAGCATCTTGTCGGCATTGGCCACCGTGTCACCTTGCTCAGCGCACAACAGCAACAACAAGCCCTTTTGAATTTGGCCCACTACTTGGCCATCCACCACCACTCGCGCTTCAAGGACGCGTTGCGCTACACCGATCACAGCAAATCTCTTTCAGAGTCAAAGTGGGCCTCTACGTCGGAGGGCAACAATTGAATGGACGCGCGCAAGCCTGGCACGGCGCTCATCAAGGCTTGCTCGACACTGGTGCGCAACGCAGCCGCGCGGCCCAAGGTCCATGAGGCTGGCATGTGCATGTGCATGTCTACAAAACGTCGCTGCCCTGCTTTGCGTGTGGTGATGTGGTCAAAGCGAATGATGGACACCTCATCGCGCTGGTGCGCAAAACCCGCCAATGTTTCTTGTATTTGTGCAATGACTTCGGGCTCCACCGCCTCGTCCATCAAGCCTTGTGACGAACGCCAGATGAGGTGAAAGCCTTCTTTCAAAATATTCAAGGCCACACCAATGGCCACCAAGGCATCTAGCCACAACCACCCCGTCACGGCAACCAAAGCAATGCCAATGACCACGCCCACCGAGGTCCACACGTCTGTGACCAAGTGTTTGGCATCGGCTTCAAGCGCAATGGAGCGGTGCGTTTTGGCGGCACCAAACATCACCCAGGCCAACAAGCCATTCAAAGCCGAGCTGCCTACCGACAGTGCCAAGCCCCAACCCACTTGTTCAATGGGTTGCGGATCGAAGATGCGATGACTGGCGGCCCAAATAATGCCCATGGCCGCCACAATGATCAAAATGCCTTCAAAGCCAGAAGAAAAATATTCAGCCTTGTGGTGGCCATAAGGATGTTCTTCATCGGCAGGTTGCGCAGCCACGGTCACCATCACCAAACCAAAAATGGCGCTGGCCAAATTGACCAACGACTCCATGGCGTCTGACAACAAGCCCACCGAATCGGTGATCCACCAGGCCAAGGTTTTGAGCGTGATGGTGATGATGGCCACCACCACCGAGGCCCACATTAAAGTGCGCGGGGACCAAGCAGGCAATTTTGAAATCATGAATTCAGCTTAACGCACTTTGGCAAAAGCAAACATGATTTGGCGCAAGTGCAAGCGTTCAGGCAAAACATCACGCGCTCAAATGCACACGCGCAAATTTGCGCTTGCCCACCTGAACCACGTAGGTGCCTGCGTCCAGCTTCAGGCCTTTGTCGCTGACCACGGAAGAGTCCACACGCACACCGCCGCCATCGATCAATCGATTGGCTTCAGAGCCCGAAGGCGCCAAACCGGCCATCTTGAGCAAATTGCCAATGCCCAAAGGTGCGCCACTTAAGTTCACTTCAGGAATTTCATCGGGCACACCGCCTTTGCTGCGGTTAATAAAGTCTTGCTCGGCCGCTTCGGCCGCTGCGGCACCGTGGAATCGCGAGGTAATTTCTTTGGCCAAAGCCACTTTGGCTTCTTTGGGATTTAAACCTTCAGAAACTTGTTTCTTCAAGGCTTCAATGTCAGCCATCGACTTGAAAGACAACAAGGTGTACCAACGCCACATCAACACGTCTGAAATAGACAGCACCTTGGCAAACATGGTGTTGGGCGCTTCGCTAATACCGATGTAGTTGTTCTTGGATTTGGACATTTTGTCGACACCATCCAAACCTTCTAGCAAAGGCATGGTCAAAATGCATTGTGGCTCTTGTCCGTACTCGGCTTGCAAATGACGGCCCATCAGCAAGTTGAACTTTTGATCGGTACCGCCCAATTCCAGGTCAGACTTCAAAGCCACTGAGTCGTAACCCTGCATGAGTGGGTACAAAAACTCGTGCACGCTGATGGGCGTACCGGCCTTAAAGCGGTCATGAAAATCGTTGCGCTCCATCATGCGGGCCACCGTGTACTTGGCGGCTAGCTGAATCATGCCCATGGCACCCAGCGGCAAGCTCCACTCGCTGTTGTACCTGATTTCGGTTTTGGCAGGGTCGAGTACCAAACTGGCCTGACGGTAATACGTCTCGGCATTGGCCTTGATTTGCTCGGGCGTCAAGGGCGGACGTGTGGAGTTGCGGCCCGAAGGATCGCCAATGAGGCTGGTGAAATCGCCGATTAAGAAGATGACTTGGTGACCCAAATTTTGCAACTGGCGCATTTTGTTCAGCACCACGGTATGGCCAACGTGGATGTCGGGCGCTGTAGGATCCAAGCCCAATTTAATGCGCAATGGCACCCCCGTGGCTTCTGACTTGGCCAGTTTTTTGATCCAATCGTCCTGCGGAATGAGCTCTTCGCAGCCTCGCAAAGTAACCGCCAGCGCCTCTTTGACTGCATCAGTCACGGGATATTGTGTCGAAACGTGTGAATTCATAGGGGTTTTCCAGTATGCGGCTTGCCACTTTGCAGGTAGAATGGCTCGAATTGTCTGCCTTATTTTAAGGCTGACCTTGCTATTCTCTAAAGCATTGCAAAAGCGTTGCTTAAGTATCTAGCATTCGATGGCCCCTTTTTCGAACCGCATGAAGTTTTTCAACCAGTTAATGACGACTGCCAAGCCCTACAGCCTCGAGTTGTTGGCACAGGCCAAAGTGCACAGCGAATCGCTGCGCGCTTTTGTTGCGCGTCATCCTAAGCACCTCACTGCCTTTATTGCCGCAGTGTTGCTGGGCGGCGGCGGCGGTGCATTTGCGGTAGCCAACTTAGGGCCAGATGCTTCTAATTTGCCAATCCGTACACTGGTTGAAACACTCGAGACACCCAACCTAGAAGCCCAAGTAGCCCTGCTCGAGCAACAAACTCTCAAGCTGTACCGCAATGACATCACGCGTGGTTCCGACACGGCCGAAAGTTTATTGCGCCGTCTGGGTCTGGTCGATTCTGCAGCTGCTGCGTACATCCGAAAAACGCCTGAGGTTCGGCAAGCTTTGCTAAACCGATCTGGTCGCAATGTTTCGGTTGAAGCCAACGAACAACAACAACTGCTCACGCTTACCACGCGCTGGCTCAAGAGCGACACCGACAATCAATTTCAGCGCATGGTCATCACGCGCGGTACCGACAACAACTTCAGCGTTCGCACCGATACAGCGCCTTTAACAGCCAGCGTTCGCATGTCCGGTGGCACTGTAGCCTCTTCCTTGTACGAAGCGTCTGATGAAGCCCGCTTGCCAGAAACAGTCACACGCCAATTGGCCGATGTTTTCTCGGGACAAATTGACTTTCACCGTGCGCTGCGCAAGGGCGCTGTGTTTTCTGTGGTTTACGAAACACTTGAAGCAGAAGGCGAGCCTTTGCGTACTGGCCGCTTGCTGAGTGCAGAAATTACCAACGACAAGAAAACCTACAACGCCGTCTGGTTCCAAGAGCCTGGCCAAAAAGGCGCTTACTACACACTCAATGGTGACAGCTTACGCCGTGCGTTCTTGGCCTCGCCTGTTCCCTATTCACGCCGTACCAGTGGCTTTGGCATGCGCGAGCATCCTATTTTGCAAACGCAGCGAGCCCACTTGGGGGTTGACTATGCAGCCCCCACCGGCACGCCTGTCATTTCTGTGGCCGATGGTGTCGTCACCGAAAGTAGCTATCAGGGCGCCTATGGCAACATGGTTGTCATCCAGCACAATGCTCGCCAAAGCACTGTCTATGCTCACCTTAGCCGCATGAATGTCAAGCGCGGTCAAAGCATCAAACAAGGTGACGTTGTTGGTGCCGTTGGCACAACAGGCTTGTCGACGGGTCCACACTTGCATTTTGAATTCCGTATCAACGGCCGCCACGTCGATCCCCTCACATTAGCTCAGCAAGGCTCATCTGAACCTATTTCTGCTGCCCAGCGCACCCTGTTCAACCAACGTGCCAATTTTGCGCGTACTCAGTTGATGGCTGCGGCGCAAATGCGCCAAGGCAACGTTCAGTAACGCTTTAGCGTTGGCAGGGGCCAGGTTGACCGCCGCTTCCGCTGCCCCATTTTCCCCACCTTCGCCACCTATTGCACCGGTGACTGAACCCCACTTGCAATACTTCATTGGCCTCATGTCGGGCACCTCGCTCGATGGTGTGGACGGTGTGTTGTTGCAGTGGCAAAGCAAATTGCCATTGGCAAGTGATGTGGGTCAAGATCGGTCTCCTTCGTTGTTGTTCAACACACCCAGCCTGAAAGTCTTGCAGCATGTCTTTCAAGCATTTGATGCCGAGTTTCGTGCCGAACTGCTGAGTCTGAATACACCGGGTAACAATGAGTTACATCGCGCCGCATTGGCTGGCAATCACTTGGCACGCAACTACGCAGCGGTGGTACATGCATTACTCAATGCAAGCGGTTTGCAAGCACAAGACATTCAAGCCATTGGCGCGCATGGACAAACTGTGCGTCATCGACCACTTGAGTTTGACGCCGATCCCCAGACTGGCAAAGGCGCAGTGGGTTACACCTTGCAACTCAACAACCCCGCCTTGCTGGCCGAACTGACGGGCATCGATGTGGTGGCCGAATTTCGCACACGCGATTTGGCAGCTGGCGGACAAGGCGCACCTTTGGTACCCGCATTTCATGCAGAAATTTTTGGCAACCCTGCACATACCGTGGCGGTGGCCAACATTGGTGGCATTTCCAACATCAGTATTTTGCGCAGTGCATCACAGCTGGCAACAACAGGCGAAGGGCATGCCAAAGCCGCCATCACTGGTTTTGATTGCGGACCAGGCAACGCACTCATGGACCATTGGGTGCATTTGCACCGCGGCAAAGACTACGATGCCAATGGCGAGTGGGCCGCACAGGGGCAAGTTATTCCTTCGCTGTTGAGTCGCTTGATGGCCGAGCCTTTTTTGCATCAGTCACCCCCAAAAAGTACAGGCCGTGATTTGTTCAACCCAACTTGGTTGCAACAATATTTGCGCGCAGAATTTTCTGCCGTTGATGTGCAAGCCACTTTGTGCGAGTTCACTGCGCTTTCAATCGCCAATGATTTGAAACAACATGCGCCAGAGGCCAAGCAGTTGTGGGTGTGTGGTGGTGGGGCATTCAATGGCCATTTGATGGCGCGCTTGCAAGTGCATGCACCGGGCGTCCAAGTGGATTCCACTGAAGCGCACGGCTTGCCACCTTTGCAAGTGGAAGCCGCCGCCTTTGCATGGTTGGCAGCCAAAGCCATGAAGCGAGAAACAGGGAACTTAGAAAGTGTCACGGGCGCTCGAGGCGCCCGTGTTTTAGGGGCCATCTACCCAAGATGACCCTTGGCTGCACTAGACAGCCAAATTAGCTTTGGTGCTTAGGTCGAAAATGAAGAACCGCAACCACAAGTGCTGGTGGCGTTGGGGTTCTTGATGACAAATTGTGCGCCTTGCAGGTCTTCTTTGTAATCAATCTCTGCGCCCACGAGGTACTGGTAGCTCATGGCATCGATGAGCAACGACACACCATGCTTGGTCATGGTGGTGTCGTCTTCGTTGACAATTTCGTCAAAGGTAAAACCATACTGGAAGCCAGAGCATCCACCGCCCTGCACGAAGACGCGCAGTTTCAAATCGGGGTTGCCTTCTTCGGCAATGAGGTCGGCCACTTTGGCAGCTGCACTGTCTGTGAAGACAATGGCTTCGGGCATTTCTGTGGGGATTGTTTCGGCTAAGGCGCTCATGATTTTCTCCGGATACTTGGGTATTAGTATAGTGGATTGGTCAACAATTATCTTGTAATAACTGCCTTGACAGGAGGGGTTTGCTTCGGTCCGTCCTGGAAGAGGCGGCGCTGGTATTCGGACTTGCTCATCTTCGCTTTACTCAGAACTTCGCTTGTCCGAACACCAGCGCCACCTCTTCCAGTACTGCTTACTTGGTGTTAACTTCCCCGCATGCCGCTACCCTTTTTTCTGGGGGGTGGTGGGGTATGGGTTGTAAGCGAAGTTCTGAGTCAAGCGAAGATGAGCGTCAACCCATACCCCACCGCCGCCCAGAAAAATCGAACGAAAAAAAACCGCTCTGCAAGCAGAACGGTTTTCTTGAAACAGACTGTAAACGAATTAACGCTTAGAGAACTGCTTACGGCGACGAGCAGAGTGCAAGCCGACCTTTTTACGTTCAACTTCGCGGGCGTCACGTGTGACAAAACCAGCTTGGCTGAGTACGGGCTTCAAAGAAGCATCATAGTCAATCAGGGCACGTGTGATGCCGTGACGGGCTGCACCAGCTTGACCGGATTCGCCGCCACCATGCACGTTGATTTGAATGTCGAAAGTTTCGGCATTGTTTGTCAACATCAAAGGTTGCTTAGCGATCATGATCGAAGTCTCGCGGCCGAAGTAGGCTTGGATGTCCTTGCCATTGACCGTGATCTTGCCAGAGCCTTTTTTCAGAAACACGCGGGCGACGCTAGATTTGCGACGGCCG
>JBEDKQ010000121.1:0-13514 GCA_041172085.1 Pseudomonadota bacterium
GCATTGCCTGCAGTGGGATAGCGCACTTGTCCCAAACCGCAATTGCCAGGCAGCGAACGCATGTTGCGTGTTCTGAACACATCACGCACCATGCCTTTGGCTTTGTGCATGTGAAACTTGCGGTCCATCTGCGTCACGATGCCTGCAGCGTCTTGCCCGCGGTGCTGTAACAACAGCAAAGCGTCATAGATCAATTGGTTCACAGGCGCGTTACTGGCAACGCCAACAATTCCACACATAAGTCAGTCCATTCAGTCGGGCAAAAAAGCCGCAAATTTTTCAGGCAACATGGGTTTCAAGCCCTTGAGCAAGGTCATCAACATGGGGGCACCTTTGGACTCAAGCCACCATTCACTTTCGTGAAGTGCTGTCATGTGTACCACCACACTCAAAGCCAACAACAAGATAAGTCCACGGAACGCGCCAAATATCGCGCCCAAGATGCGGTCAACGGGTCGAAGTCCAACCGCTGAAATCAGCTTCTTCATCAAGGCAGAAATGAGGCCTGCTGCAAAAACACTTGCGATAAAAACCAAGACAAAGGCAGCTGCGAATCTCAAGGTTTCACCAGATCCCTGCATGGGCAATTTTTCAGATACTGCTGGTGCAAACAACTGCGCTAACAAAAACGCTGCAATCCAACCCATGACAGACAAGACCTCATAAACCAATCCTCGCCAAACCCCTAGCAGCATAGAAGCTACAAGCAAGGCTAAGAGGATCCAATCGGTTGAGGACATCACAGGTCCTGGGTCAGAGCTTCAAAACAGTGGTGGGCAAATTCAATTTGCGAATTTTTTCTGCCGCTTTATCGGCTTCTTCTTTGCTTGCAAACGGTCCCACCCTCACCCGAATGCGCTTGCCTTCTTTGGTCTCTACTTCTTGGGTATAGGTTTTGATGCCTGCCTGCTCTAATTTATTGCGTGCTTCTTTGGCCTTGGCAAGGTCTGCATAGGCACCCACTTGCACCACCGACCTTGTAGCCTCAGAAGACGCGCTGGCATCTTTGCCATCCAACAACGCTTTGACTTTTGCAGCATCTTTTGCAGCATCTTTTGAGGCTTCTTTTCCGCCACCCTTAACTTCGGCCTTGGGGTCTGGTTTTTTATCTGTCTTGTGTTCTGATTTGGCCTCGGCTTTGTGATCTAGCTTGACATCGGGTTTAGGATCAGGCTTTGCATCGGCTTTAGCATCGGATTTGCTTTCCGACTTACCATCCTTGTGAACCACTTCTTCATGAGGATCTAATGCAGCAACATTGGCAACATCACCTTTAACTGACTTGGGTTCGGGAACTTTGGTGGCGTTTGGAACTTCATTGACAGCAACTTGTTCAGGCATAGCCGGCAATGGTCGTTCTTTGCCAACAGACTTGCTGGCAGGTGAGGCCAATGGTGCAACCTGATTTCGGTCTGGAATGACGATAGGCGTGTCGATAGCGACGGGTCTGGGTTGGCTATCGAATAACAAAGGCAAACCCACCACAGCACCCAACACCAAAATAACGGAACCCATTAGCCGATGACGAGCCCTCTTTCGAATGACTTCCACGCTTTCTGCGGGCGTGTTGGACAGGGCGTCTGCGCCAGTGCTGGCCGATTGGCCAGGAAATCGAAGCTTGAAAAAAGCCATGCGGTGAAGTCTCAATTACTCAGGTGTTTGGCATGCAACTTGGGAATGCCATTTTGCAAAACGCCGCCCACCGTATAGAACGAACCAAAGACCAAGATTCTATCAGTGGCCTTTGCAGCCAAAATGGCTGCGTCGAGCGCTTTTTGGGGTGTTTCATGCACACTGCAACGGACGTCCTTCCGAGTGTTCATGGCGGCCCATTGGTCTGCCAATTGCTGTGCCGAACTGGCTCTGGGAAGCGGCAAGTCCGTGAAATACCATGCGTCGACCAAAGGCAAAAGCTTTTTTAGCATGCTTTCCAAATCTTTGTCAGCCATGGCCCCCAACACAGCATGGGTGGTGGGATAAAAACCCATCGCATCAAGATTTGCGGCCAAGGCCGCTACGGAATGGGGGTTGTGGGCAACATCCAACACCAAAACAGGTTCGCCAGGGACGATTTGGAAACGCCCTGTCAACTCCACCATGGCCAAACCATTGCGAATGGCCTGCGCTGTCACAGGCAACTGGGGGCGCATGATTTCTATTGCAGCCAACACGCCCGAGGCGTTCAACAATTGATTGGCGCCCCGCAAAGCAGGATAGGCCAAGCCACTGTAACGGCGGCCTCTGCCCGCCCATGACCACTGAAGTTGATCGCCTGAAAAATTGAAATCTTTGCCCAACAACCAGGCGTCAGCACCCAATGCACTGGCATGCTTAACGACGCTGTCAGGGGGCACTGGGTCACTGATCACCACAGGCTTGCCAGCCCTCATGATGCCCGCCTTTTCAAAGCCAATGCTGTCTCTGTCCTTGCCCAGCAAAGCGGTATGGTCCAAGTCAATGCTGGTAATGATGGCGCAGTCGGCGTCCATCAAATTGACGGCATCCAAACGGCCGCCCAGGCCAACCTCCAAAATGACCACATCCAAAGCTGCATCCGCCATCATTTTCAAGATGGCCAGCGTACTGAATTCGAAGTAAGTTAGGCTGGTGTCTTGGCGTGCTTGCTCGACTTGCGCAAAGGCCGCAGCAAAAGCATCTGATGTTGGAGATTCACCCACCAAGCGACAACGTTCTTCAAAGTCAACCAAGTGAGGCGAGGTGTAAACCCCGGTTTTGTAACCCGCTTGAAGGTAAATGGCTTCCAACATGGCGCATGTCGAGCCTTTGCCATTGGTACCCGCCACGGTGATGACGGGCACATTCAAGACCAGATGCATGCGCTCAGCAACTTGCCGAACGCGGTCAAGCCCCATGTCAATGGCTTGGGGGTGCAGTTGCTCGCAATGTGCAAGCCATTCACGGAGTGTTTTCATAAGGATAAGATTGTCGCTGAGACTGCATCAACTTATGGAACACCATGAAATACAAAGCTATCACCGTTTTCGGCATTCCCAACTGTGACACTGTCAAAAAGGCCAGAACTTGGCTAAGTGACCATGGTTTCGAGTATGTTTTTCATGACTTCAAAAAGCAAGGGTTGCCAGAAAATCATCTAGATGCTTGGCTTCAAACCGCTGGTTGGGAGCTTGTGGTCAACCGAAAAGGCACCAGTTGGCGAAAGCTTAGCCCTGATGAGCAAGCCAGCATCACCAGCGGCCCAGCTGCTCGGCCCTTTTTACTGGCCAATCCCAGCTTGGTCAAACGCCCAGTCATTGAATGGTCAACTGAAAAAGGAACTGAAGTCACAGTAGGCTTTCAACCAAATCAGTGGCCAGCGCGTTAAAACAGTAGAACTTTACCCAGGCTTCACGCTGCGGCAAAAAGCGCAATCTAAAATGAACCTCAACTTTGACACACTGAAACACTGCACATGACGACTCATTTATCCCTCAAATCTGTCTCCTCCACCATGGCTGTTGCCGTTTTGGCAAGTCTGGCCGCTTTGGGCTTTAGCCGTACCGCTCAAGCCCAGGAAGTGGGACAAGTGATTAGCCGCACCCCGGTATACCAACAAGTTTCAGTTCCCCGCCAAGTTTGCACACAAACGCAGGTGACAGCGCCAGCTCAAACTTCAGGCGCAGGCGCTGCCATGGGCGCCATTGCAGGGGGCGCCATTGGCAATGCCATTGGGAAAGGCGAAGGACGGGCCATTGCTACCATGATTGGCGTCATCGGCGGCGCCATTGCAGGTGACAAGGTAGAGGGGCCCCAAGCGGGTCAAACTCAAACTCAGCAAACCTGCACCACCCAGCAGGTCTATGAAAATCGACTGATGGGCTACAACGTGGTTTACGAATTTGCTGGCAAGCAATACACCGTGCAATGGCCCAAAGACCCCGGCCCCACCATCAAATTGCAGATCACGCCGGTCAATTAAGCCAGGACTGGCAAGTAACTGGCGTTCAGGGCGTTCTGCAATCGCCTAAAATCTAGGGTTTGTTTCCATGCTTGCCTGCCATTCGCTGGAATGGCTCAAGCAACCTATTCTAGATTTCACCATGACCACAGAAAAAATCGACCACGTCTCCGTCACCACCCAAGCCAACGTTTACTTTGATGGCAAGTGCGTCAGCCACAACATCACGCTGGCAGATGGCACCAAAAAATCAGTGGGTGTGGTCCTCCCGTCATCATTGACCTTCAATACAGGCGCGCCAGAAATCATGGAGTGTGTGGGTGGCTCGTGTGAATACAAACTGGCAGGCAGCAATGACTGGGTAAGCTCCAAAGCCGGCGAAAAATTCAGCGTACCTGGCCAGTCCAGCTTTGAAATTCGCGTCACCGAGGCTTACCACTACATCTGCCACTTCGGTTGATTCACATCGCATTTGAAAGTACACCCATGGCAACCATTCTTCAACACATCCCTGCCGGCCAAAAAGTTGGCATCGCTTTCTCGGGTGGCTTAGACACCAGTGCAGCTTTGCTGTGGATGCGCCAAAAAGGCGCCGTACCTTTCGCCTACACCGCCAACCTGGGTCAGCCAGATGAGCCCGACTATGAAGAAATTCCTCGCAAAGCCAAGGAATATGGGGCAGAACAAGCCCGCTTGATCGATTGCCGCAAACAGCTGGCCCATGAAGGCATTGCGGCTTTGCAGTGCGGTGCTTTCCACATTTCTACGGCTGGCGTTACATACTTCAACACCACCCCCATCGGCCGCGCCGTCACAGGCACCATGTTGGTGGCCGCTATGAAAGAAGACGACGTCAACATCTGGGGCGACGGCAGCACCTTCAAAGGCAACGACATCGAACGCTTCTACCGCTACGGCTTGCTCACCAACCCATCCCTCAAAATTTACAAGCCTTGGTTGGACCAGCTGTTCATTGATGAGCTAGGTGGGCGCGCCGAAATGTCTGCATTCATGACGCAGCACGGTTTTGGTTACAAGATGTCAGCCGAAAAAGCCTACTCCACCGACTCCAACATGTTGGGCGCCACACACGAGGCCAAGGACCTAGAGCACCTCAACAGCGGCATGAAAATTGTGCAACCCATCATGGGCGTGCCCTTTTGGCGCGAAGACTGCGTGGTCAAGCACGAAGAAGTGACGGTGCGTTTCGAAGAAGGCCAACCTGTCGCTTTGAATGGCGTGAGTTTCTCAGACCCGGTTGAACTTATTTTGGAAGCCAACCGAATTGGTGGCCGACATGGTTTGGGCATGAGCGATCAAATTGAAAACCGTATCATTGAAGCCAAGAGCCGTGGTATCTACGAAGCCCCTGGCCTGGCTTTGTTGTTCATTGCTTACGAGCGCTTGGTCACTGGCATTCACAACGAAGACACCATTGAGCAATACCGCGACAATGGCCGAAAACTGGGCCGCTTGTTGTACCAAGGCCGGTGGTTTGATTCACAAGCGTTGATGCTGCGCGAGACGGCTCAGCGCTGGGTCGCTCGAGCGGTAACTGGCGAAGTGACCATTGAACTTCGTCGGGGCAACGACTACTCTATCCTCAACACCACATCACCCAACCTCACCTATCACCCAGAGCGTTTGACGATGGAAAAAGGTGAGTCAACTTTCACCCCTCTGGACCGCATTGGTCAACTGACAATGCGCAATTTGGACATCGTGGACACACGCGCCAAATTGGGCATCTATGCACAAACAGGTTTGTTGTCTTTGGGCGAGGGTGCCGAGATGCTCAAACTCGAAGGCGGCAAATAAACATCTTTTAAAGTAGCTTGCTTCAAATCAAAAGAGCCACTTTGTGTGGCTCTTTTGACGTCTGAATTTTGCGTTAAATCACAACAGGTTCAGGTTCTAGGCGAATGCCGAATCGTTCATACACACTGGTCTGAATGGCCTTGGCAAGCGTGACCACTTCGCCACCGGTGGCACCACCTCGGTTGACCAAGACCAGCGCTTGCTTTTCATACACCGCGGCATTTCCCACGCTCTTGCCCTTCCAGCCGCAAGCATCAATGAGCCAGCCTGCGGCCAGTTTGATGGTGCCATCTGGCATGGGGTAATGGACCACCTTGGGGTCGCGGGCAATGATGTCTGCACATTGCTCGGGCGTGACTGTTGGGTTTTTAAAAAAGCTGCCTGCATTGCCCAATATTTTTGGATCGGGCAATTTGTGTCGACGAATGTCGCAAACCCAATTGAAAATTTGTTGCGCCGATGGCCTTGAAATGCCCGTCTCGGCCATTTTTCTCTCCAAGTCCAAATAACCTAAGACAGGCTTCCAAACTTTGGGCAAGTTAAACCGCACACGCAAAATCAGCGCACGCCCCGCCAGTCCAATGCCATTGGGGCCGCTGCTTGCATGCTTGAAAACCGAGTCGCGATAGCCAAAAGCGCACTGGGCCGCATTCAAAGTGAAGACTTGTCCTGTGACCAAATCGAGCGCATCCAGAGATTCAAAGCGGTCTTGCAGTTCTACGCCGTAAGCGCCAATGTTCTGAACTGGGGATGCGCCCACAGAGCCAGGAATAAGGGCCATGTTCTCTAAACCTGGCCACCCTTGGTCCAAGGTCCAAGTCACAAGCTCATGCCAGTTCTCACCTGCACCCGCCTCCACAATCCATGACTTATCTGTCTCGGACACCAAACGCTTGCCCATGATTTCCACCTTGAGCACCAAAGGCTTAACGTCGCCCGTCAGAACAATGTTGCTTCCGCCCCCCAAAACACAGTGCCCTTCAGGGTGGTTTTTCAAGTCCTGCTGGGCTGCCAAGGCGTCTTTTTCAGAACCAATCCGCACCAACGAATAGGCCTTGGCCACAATGCCAAAGCTGTTGTAAGACTGAAGGGCTACGTTTTGGGTCACGTTCATGGGAGAATTGTCGCATTCTCTTACTTGATTAAAAAATGCGGTCGATACCACCGCCAAAGAAATTGCCACGCGTTTCGACTTCAAGGGCACATCTGCTGCCATTGAACTGAAGGACAAAGAAATTACCTTGTATGGCGATGCCGATTTTCAGCTCACCCAAATTGACGAGGTGCTTCTCAACAAAATGGCCAAACGCGGCGTCGATGTGCGTTTCCTCGACAAAGGCGATGTGCAAAAAATTGGCGGCGACAAAGTGAAGCAAGTCTTAAAGGTGCGCAATGGCATTGCCACCGAAGACAGCAAGAAGATTCAAAAAGCGCTGAAGGAAAGCAAGCTCAAGGTCCAAGCATCCATTCAAGGTGATGCTGTGCGTGTGACAGGTGCCAAACGCGATGATTTACAAGCAGCCATGGCCCTGCTGAAAAAAGACATCACTGAAATTCCAATCAGCTTCAACAACTTCCGCGACTGACGCTTTTATTTCTTCGAGCCTAGTTTGGATTCGGTGCCGGCCAATAATCGATTGACGTTGTCGCGGTGTCGCCATACCAACAAGATGCCCATCACACACAACATCGCAAACACGGCACCGTTGAAATTCCACCAAAGTACGTCAGCGGCCAAGGCGTAATAAACCGGCGCCAGCACTGCTGCCAACAACGCAGCCAATGATGAATATCGAAAGAACCAGGCCACGCCCAACCAGGTGATAGCCACTGCCAATCCCAAGATGGGCGATACACCCATCAGCACGCCCAAAGCAGTTGCAACCCCTTTGCCACCTTGAAACCTGAAGAAGATGGGATACAGGTGACCCAGAAAGGCAGCCAAACCGGCAGCTGCAGCGGTGCCTTCTGTCAAATCAAAAGGGGCGCCATGGTTCAACACCCAAACCACGGGCACCCAGCCCTTCACAGCATCAAACAACAGCGTTAAGACGGCCGCTTTTTTGTTGCCCGAACGAAGCACATTGGTTGCGCCTGGGTTTTTGCTGCCGTAAGAGCGTGGATCCGACAAACCCATGAAGCGACTCACAATGACCGCAAAACTGAGTGAGCCCAACAGGTACGACAAAAGCACAACGCTTGCAGGATGAAGCAAGAGGCTCAAAATATTTTCAGGCATAGGCAGCGATTCTGGAAAGTTGAACAGCTCAGAGGTGATCAGAAAGCTGGGTCGCGATGAACCAAGCGAATGGCATCAATTTGGGCCAACACGTCTGCAGACAATTGTGTGCCCCAAACATTCACATCTTCTTCCAGTTGTGCAACAGAGGTCACACCAATGATGGTGCTGGCCACTGACCAACGTGAATAGCAAAAAGCCAACGCCATTTGCGTTGGCGTCATGCCATGGTCGCGTGCCAATTGGTTGTACAAACGCGCAGCATCAAGGGTGGTTTGACGAGCCCAACGTTGCTTGCGCATGGACTCAAATTTGGCCAAACGCCCCATGGGCGCGCCTTCGCCTTGCAAACCCGTCTGATCATATTTACCAGTTAAAGAACCAAAGCCCAGGGGTGAATAGGCCAACAATGAAACTTCCAATCGATGGCATGTTTCATCCATGGCATTGTCAAAGGTTCGGTTGACCAAACAATATGGGTTTTGAACAGTCTGGACACGTGGCAAACCATGCTGCTCTGCCAAACGAACAAACTCGTGCGTGCCATACGGCGTTTCATTGGAAAGTCCAATTTGACGAACCTTGCCCGCTTTGACCAACTTTGCCATTGCTTCAAGCTGCTCATGGAGCGAGGTTTCAATTTTGGCCTTGGACGGATCAAAATACATCACGCCAAACGCGGGGACATGACGCTCTGGCCAATGAATTTGATAGAGATCGATCACGTCTGTTTTCAAGCGTTTAAGGCTGGCATCGCAAGAATTCAAAATATCTTGAGCGGTCATGCCAGCACCCTCCCGAATCCAAGGCATGCCGCGTGAAGGGCCAGCAACTTTGGTGGCCAGTACCACTTTTTGGCGCACGCCCGGGTTGTTGGCGAACCAGTTGCCCAAAATGCTTTCGGTTGAACCACAGGTCTCTGCTTTGGACGGCACCGAATACATTTCGGCGGTGTCCAAGAAGTTAATTCCCAGCGCCAATGAGCGGTCCAAAATTTGATGGGCCTCTTTTTCAGGCACTTGTTCACCAAATGTCATGGTGCCTAAACAAATAGGCGTGACTTGCAAGTCAGAGGTACCCAGCGTGATTTTTTTCATTTTGATCTAAGACGGTGTGTCGAAATGGTTTGAGACTGAGTGTAAAACTTATTTGTAAGCGCTCAGATGCTTTACAAATTCAGCAAATTTGAAGGTACAAGCTTTGCATTTCGCGCTCGCTCTTCCTCTTGGATACGCAAAAACCTGCGTTGCACTTTACCGGTGGTTGTCATGGGCAATTGATCAATGAATTCAATCTCCTTGGGATATTCGTAGGGTGCCAATAAACCACGCACATGCCGTTGCAAGTCTTCAATCACACCCTTCTCAAAATTGGCAGCATCCGTTGTCAAAGCCCTCTGTGCCAAGTAATCTGGCGACAGCACAACATAGGCTTTGACCAAAGCACCCCGATCCGCATCTGGTTTGGGCACCACTGCCGCATTGACCACCGCCGGATGTTTCACCAAACAATTTTCAATTTCACCAGGGCCGATGCGATAGCCGGCTGCTTTGAACATGTCATCAGTTCGACCTTGGTACCAAAGGTAGCCATCTTCGTCCTGCACAGCCACATCGCCCGTTCGGCACCAATGCCCCGTGTATTTGGCCTCGGTGGCAGCAGGATTTTTCCAATAACTTAAAAAGAAAACTGGGTCAGGTTGACCATGCCGGTCGTATCGATTCACAGCCACTTCTCCCGCTTCACCGGGTTTGCAAATGTGTCCTTTCGCATCAATGACAGCCACTTGATGGCCAGGATAACCGCGTCCCATGCTGCCGGGCTTTGAAGGCCAAAACACTTGGCAATTGCCCACCACATAGTTGATTTCAGTTTGGCCAAACATTTCATTGACCACCACCCCTAATTCGTCGCGGCAGTAAGCAAAGACGGCATCGCCCACCGCCTCCCCGGCACTCATCAAAGCTTGTAACTTTAAGGTGTAATGCCTTTTTGGATGCGCTTGCGCTTTCATCATCGCTTTTAAAGCGGTGGGAAATAAAAAGCTGTGCGTGATGCCGTGCACATGCAGAATTTCAAATGCAAGGTCTGGACTGAATCGCCCCTTGTAGGCCACGATGGGTCGGCCAAAATAAAGCGACGGCAGCAAAGCGTCCATCAAACCACCCGTCCAAGCCCAGTCGGCAGGCGACCAAAATATGGCTTGGGAGCCCGTGGGCAGAGATTTTTGGGACCTCGTCAAAGGCGATGCGGCAGGATCAAAACCAAACCAATTTTGACTGCAGACGAAACCGGTCAAATTTCCAATGAGGGCGCGGTGCGGAATCAGGGCCCCTTTAGGGTTGCCCGTGGTACCACTGGTATAGATCAAAATGGCTGGGGCGTCGGCCCTTGTTTTCAGGGGCTTGAAATCCTCTGAAGACATGCGCTTGCCACGCCCCTCTGTCACTTCGCGGGGTACATTCAAAATTGTTTTCAAGCCTTGGCACGCTGGCTTCAAAGACCCCAATACAGGCATTGAAGCTTCATCGCACAAGGCCACAGCAGCACCGCTGTCTTCCAACCGAAAAGCCAAGGCGTCGGGGCCAAACAACATGGAAAGAGGCATGGCCACCGCCCCCATTTGCAACACAGCCATGTAGGCCACTGCAGTTTCAAAACGTTGTGGCATCACAATGGCCACTCGATCGCCCCTTTTCACACCAGCAGCAGCCAAACGAGTACTCAGCCGATTGGCGGCTTGCTGTAATTGCAAAAAGGTCCAATTGACAGGCGCTTGCCCACCCGTTTGGTGTTCCACAATGGCCACAGCGTGTTGATGTTGGGGTGAGCGGGCCCACCGGGAACAGCACACCTCGGCCATGTTGAACCCTGATGGCACTTGCCAAGCAAATTGGCGATGGACCGTTTCGTAAGCGTCGTTCGGGTGACTGACACGCATTCCCTGCCTCCTTATGATCTTGCAGTATGTACCAAGTTAAACGTCACTCTACTAGCCATTTTGTCCCATTGCGAGGTCACCAATACCATGTCCGTGAATGGGGCAACCCTCAATCCACATTGCCACCTGTGGTTTTAGCCCATGGTTGGATGGATGTCGCCGCCTCATGGCAATTCATGGTGGAATCGTTCACAGACACTTTTTTCCAAAACCGACGCATCTTGGCGGCTGATTGGCGTGGCTACGGCCTTACCCAAGGGCCTGTCACAGACAGCTATTGGCTGCCCGATTACTTGGGGGACTTGGACGCCCTGCTTCGCCAACTCTGCCCCGATCAAAGCATCGATTTGGTGGGCCACAGCATGGGTGGCAATGTGGTCATGATGTATGCCGGCGCCCGTCCCGACCGAATCAGGCGCTTGGTCAATTTGGAAGGCTTTGGCATGGCAGCCACCCGCCCCTCCCAGGCACCAGGCCGCATGGGACAATGGTTAGACGAACTTCATGCGCTAGAAAAAGGCGAGTTGGATCTCAAAGCCTACCCCGACGCCGCAGCCGTGGCCCAACGACTGATGAAGACCAACCAACGACTCTCGCAAGACAAAGCCGATTGGCTAGCTCTGCACTGGGCCAAGGCCGATGCTGAGGGTCAGTGGCGCATTCTGGGCGATGCCGCTCACAAAGTCATCAACCCTTACCTTTACCGAGTGGACGAGGTGCTAGAAACTTACAAACGCATCACCGCCCCTACGCTGGTGGTCGAGGCCTCTGACGACTCACTCTCACAATGGTGGAAAGGTAAATTCACCCTTGAAGAGTTCCATGAACGGCTTAAATCGGTCTCCCATCTAAAAATGGCCACCCTGCAAGACGCCGGTCACATGCTGCATCACGACCAAGCAGAGGCCTTGGCTCAGCTTCTAGAGGACTTTTTGGCCTGATTTAACGCGCAAGGTGCCTCTAGGCATGAGAAAATCCCATCTTTAATAGATTCGGACACCCCCTCTCATGGAAGCAGAACACATCAATCAAATTGGCGCGAAATTGGCTGACTTGGCCACCCGTAAGAACCGTTAACGCATCGCTCGAAGATCCCACGGTCTGGAACGACCCCAAAAAAGCCCAAGAGTTGGGCAAAGAGAAAAAAGCTCTGGATGGTGTGGTGGTCACACTGAACACGCTCACCTCAGAACTCTCAGACAACAGTGAGTTGTTCGACATGAGCAAAGATGATGGCGATGAAGCCGGCTTGCTCACCATTGAAGTTGAAGCCAACAAGCTGTCCGCCATTGTGGAACAGCTTGAGTTCCGCCGCATGTTCAACAACGAAGCCGACTCTTGCAATGCCTTCTTGGACATTCAAGCGGGTGCCGGCGGTACTGAAGCCTGTGACTGGGCCAGCATGCTCATGCGCCAGTATTTGAAGTACGCAGAACGCAAAGGCTTCAAAGTGACGGTAGAAGACGAATCCGCTGGCGACGTTGCAGGCATCAAAGGCGCAACCCTCAAGTTCGAAGGCGAATATGCCTTTGGTTTGCTTCGTACCGAAACTGGCGTGCACCGCTTGGTCCGCAAATCACCGTTTGATTCTTCAGGTGGTCGACATACCAGCTTTGCCAGTATTTTTGTGTACCCCGAAGTGGACGATTCCATCGAGATTGACATCAATCCTGCAGACGTTCGCACCGACACTTTTCGAGCCAGCGGCGCTGGGGGTCAACACATCAACAAGACAGACTCTGCAGTGCGTTTGACACACATACCCACGGGCATTGTGGTTCAGTGTCAAGACGGTCGCAGCCAACACAGCAACCGTGATGTGGCTTGGAAACGCCTGCGATCACGCTTGTACGATTTTGAAATGCGCAAGCGCATGGAGGCGCAGCAAAAGCTAGAAGATACCAAAACCGATGTGGGCTGGGGTCACCAAATCCGAAGCTATGTGCTTGACCAAAGCCGCATCAAAGATTTGCGCACCAACGTTGAAATGTCCAACACTCAAAAAGTGTTGGACGGTGACTTGGATGCTTTTATTGAAGCCTCGCTCAAACAAGGTGTTTGACACCGCTGGCCGTGCCAGATGGTCCACCCTACCCATGGAGATTTTTTGTGAAGCTTGAAGAACAAACAAAAGCCATTCGGCGTGTTGATTACACACCGCCAGCATTTTGGATTGACACGGTCGATCTGACATTCGACTTGGACCCCAGCAAAACGCGTGTCCTCAATAAAATGCGTGTGCGTCGCAACCCTGGCGTTGCAGCACAGGCCTTGCGCTTGGATGGCGAGGAATTGAACTTGGCGCGCGTCATGGTGAATGGCGGTGGTACTTCGTTCAAAATGGACGGCAATCAATTGGTTCTCGAAAATTTACCCGAAGGCTATGAAGCTTTCGATTTGGAAATCTTCACCACTTGCAATCCTTCTAAAAATACCCAACTGTCTGGCCTGTACGTCAGCAATGAATCTTTTTTCACGCAATGTGAAGCTGAAGGATTCCGCCGCATCACTTACTTCTTAGACCGACCCGATGTCATGGCCAGTTACACCGTGACTTTGCGTGCCGATTCACAACTGTACCCTGTGCTGTTGTCGAACGG
>JBEDKQ010000122.1:0-6697 GCA_041172085.1 Pseudomonadota bacterium
TGATGTTTTGGTGGCGTAGTAAATAGAGATGCCGTTGTTGGTGAGGCTAATCTGACCGTCCAAGAAGGCTTTGTTGTTGTTGGGGTCGAGCCAAGACAATGTGCCAGGAATGAACGTGGCGTACATTTCTTTGGCGTATTCCAAAGCCTTGATGGTTTCGGGGCTGTCAATGACCACTTTGTTGTTGGCGTCGACCAGTTTGCCGCCAAAGGCCCAGATGAGCCAGTTGCACCAGAGGCCGTCACCTGTGGCATTGCCCAAAGCAAAACCAGCGGGTGTACCTTTTTCTTTCAGTGCTTTGAGCAGCTTCAAGAAATCGTCTGTGTTTTTAGGGAAGGTGTCAAAACCAGCCGCTTTGACTTGGCTTTGGCGATAAACCAACATGGCGCCTGCTGCACCCAGAGGTACACCAATCCATTTTTTGCCATCGGGCTTGAGGTAGGCATGGCAAGCAGGGAAGAAGCCACCATATTTTTTGCCCAAGTACTCACACAGGTCTGTGACGTCGAGCAATTTTTCTGGGTACAGGTTGGCATCGTCGTTGGTGGACAAAATGATGTCGGGGCCCGCGCCTGTGTTGGCAGCTACAGCGGCCTTGGGGCGAACGTCTTCCCATCCTTCGTTGTCTACGCGTACTTCAACGCCAGTGGTTTCTGTGAATTTTTTCACATTGGCCATGTAGGCATCGATGTCGCCTTGCACAAAACGGCTCCAACGCAGAACGCGCAGCTTGGCACCTTTTTCGGGCTTGAAGCTGAGGTTTTGCGCTTGAACTGCTGGGCTGACAGCCATGGCGCCCATACCGAGGGTGGTGGTAGCTGCCGCAGCGCCGGCTGAGCTTTCCAGAAAGTCGCGTCGATTCAGTTTTGTCATGAAATGTCTCCTGTAGGTGAGTGGTTAGCGACGAGAAAGAAACGAAAAATAGGTTGAATTAGGCGACCAAACGCATGCCAGAGGCTGCGTCAAAGACGTGAGCTCTTTGCATGTCGGGCTGCAAATTGATGGTGCTGCCCAATTGGAATTCGTGGCGCTCGCGGAACACGGCCGAGAACTCGACCCCTTCGTGGCGGCAGGCCACAAATGTGTCCATGCCGGTAGGCTCCATCACGGCCACTTGGGCAGTAATGCCGCCACTGTCGGCCAAGCTGAGGTGCTCGGGGCGTGTGCCAAAGACGATAGGCTGGCCGTGTTGACCTTTGACAGGATGGGGCAAATCGAGTTTGAGGCCATCGTGCAATTCAACTTGGTGTTGACCTGCACTGACCAGCAATTTGCCAGGTAAAAAATTCATGGCAGGCGAGCCGATGAAACCAGCGACGAATTGGTTGGCCGGGAAATCGTAGAGCTCGAGGGGCGAGCCTGTTTGCTCAATGCGGCCATCGCGCATGACCACAATTTGATCGCCCATGGTCATGGCTTCAATTTGATCGTGGGTGACGTAGATGGAGGTGGTTTGCAAACGCTGGTGCAACTCTTTGATTTCGCTGCGCATGGCCACACGCAATTTGGCATCGAGGTTGGACAGGGGTTCGTCAAACAAAAAGACTTGTGGGTCTCGAACAATGGCGCGGCCCATGGCCACACGCTGCCGCTGTCCGCCGGATAACTGGCGGGGATATCGGTCAAGCAAAGAACCTAAAGCCAAGATATCGGCTGCACGGGCCACTTTTTTGTCAATTTCGTCTTGGGGGCGCTTGGCCAAAGTCAGGGAAAAAGCCATGTTCTCGCCCACCGTCATGTGGGGGTAGAGGGCATAGTTTTGGAACACCATGGCGATGTCGCGTGCCTTTGGGGGCAGGTCGTTGACAAGGTTGTTGCCGATGTGAATTTCACCGCCGCTTACTTCTTCTAAGCCAGCAATCATGCGAAGCAAAGTGGACTTGCCGCAGCCGGAAGGTCCTACCAAAACGGTGAAAGAGCCGTCTTTGATCTCAATGTCGACGCCGTGAAGGATGGGAACTTCGCCAAAATTCTTTTTGACGGATCGGATCGATACACTGGCCATTAGAAAATCCCTAGAAAAAACATGCTTGCAAACAACTGTGCAAGTAAGGTCAACCAAACTGATTTGCAGTATCACACTCTTGGTGGTAATTTCTTATCCAAGCTAACCCTAATTGGTCAGACCAAAACCTCATTCACCTCTTGCAGATTTCTCACCCATGAACGAACAACTTCACGCCGTCCAAACCAGCTTAACGCTTCAGCAAGCCAATGCCATCTTGAATGAATGCTTGGCTGTTCGCCAAAAAGAGGGCTTGTTGCCTCTGGCGGTGGCCGTCTTGGATGCGGGGGGGCAACTGGTGGCATTTCAGCGCGAGGACGGCTGTGGCATCCTGCGCTATGACATTGCCTTTGGCAAAGCATGGGCTGCCTTGGGCATGGGCATGTCGACCCGTCTCATTCGTGACAGGTTGGCCAATCGCCCGGCATTTCAGGGGGCTTTATCAGCCGCATCCGATGGTCGTTTCATTCCAGTGCCGGGCGGCGTGTTGATCTTGAATTCACAACAGACGGTCATTGGTGCTGTGGGTGTCAGTGGCGATGCATCGGACAGAGATGAGTTCTGCGCCATCCATGCCATTCAATTTGTCGGCCTCAGTTGTGAGCCCGCTTCACACCAGTCCGAATGGCGGAACGCTGGTTTGTAAAGTATTGCAACATGGACTTATGATGATTAAAACCCTCTAAAAAAGGGCTCTTAAGCCTGCCAGCAATGGTGGTGAATAATTCTTCAAGTTGGGAGACAAAGTGGTTCATTTTCTTCACCTCAAACGTCGCGTTTTTGTGGCTGCCTTGACTTTACTGGGCGGCGCTTTCACAGCGCCTACGAGCCTTCACGCGCAAACCAACTTCCCCACCAAAACCATTCGTTTGATTGTGCCGTTTCCTGCAGGTGGCCCTACTGATATTTTTGCCCGGCAATATGCCATTGGTTTGTCTCGCGTCTTAAATCAAAGTGTCATCGTGGACAACAAAGCGGGCGCCAGTGGCGCCATTGGTTCATTAGAAGTTAAGCGAAGCCAGCCTGATGGTCATACCTTGCTATTCGGCACAGCTTCCAACTTGGCCCTTTACAACCTGATGGCCCTAAAGCCTCAATACGATTACCTCAAAGACTTCAGCACGATTGCAGTGGTTGGGGGTTCGGCAGTGGTGTTCATGGCCAACAAAGAGTCGCCGCAAACCTTGAGGGCCCTGATTGATCAGGCCAAGGCCAATCCCACCAAATTCAGATATGGCTCACCAGGGCAAGGTACTTACCTGCACTTGTCAATGGAGCGCTTTTTGTTGGAGTCTGGCGCCAAAATTGAACACATTCCCTACAAGGGAAGTGGCCAAGCAAAACCTGCATTGTTGGGTGGTCAAACTGAGACCATGGTCGATGCGCTGGGCTCTGCATTGCCTTTGCATCAAGGCGGACAAGCGAAGATTTTGGCCATTGCTTCCAATAAGCGTTCTAGCTTGGCGCCCGATATTCCCACGGTGAATGAAGCTTTGGGCATCAAAGGCTTTGAAGCGGTATTGTGGAATGGCATTGCAGCACCTGCAGGAACGCCCAAAGCAATCATTGACTTGTTGGCCGCGGCCACTGCCAAGGTTTTAAAAGACCCCGTCCTGGTGGATCAATTAAAACAATTGGCCATGGAGCCCACAGATTCCACGCCAGAATCTGCCACTGAATACATCAAGGAAGAAATGGCTCGCTGGAAACCCGTGATTGAAAAAACAGGTTTGCGGATTGAATGATGAGTGTGCCTCGCATTGCACTCATTCATGCCACCCCGTTGGCCATTGACCCCGTCAATCAGTCCTTTCAAAGACTGTGGCCTGAAGCCAAGCTGCAAAACATTTTGGATGACAGTCTGTCGCGGGACCTCGCGTCTGAGGGCCAACTGTCTGCCGACATGATTGAGCGCTTCATCGACTTGGCGCAATATGCCAAACGGGCAGGTTGCCAAGGTATTTTGTTCACATGCTCTGCCTTTGGTGAAGCCATTGAAGCCGCTGCCAAAGCAGTTGGTATTCCCACCTTGAAACCCAACGAGGCGATGTTTCAAGATGCGTTGGATGCCGCTACAAAAGCTCAACCCAACGCTGCCAAAGAAATTAACATTGGTTTGGTGGCCACCTTTGCGGCCTCCATCGACTCGATGCGAGCAGAGTTCAATGCATTGACAAAAAGCTTGCCTCGCAAAGTCAATTTGCACGGCGTTTATGTACCCCATGCCATGGACGCATTGGCAAAGGGGCAAGCAGAAGACCACCATCAACGCATTGCCAATGCCATTGAACACATGCCAGCTTGTGATGTCACGATGCTGGCCCAATTTTCAATGGCCGCTGCGCAGCCATTGGCGCAGTCCAAATCGACTGTCCCCATTTTGACCAGCCCCGATTGTGCAGTGATGGCCATTCAACAACGGATGAAACATGTCTGAATTCAGAGTGGGTGCCACCCAATTGGCCTCTTTTATTGCCACGGCCATGGCTGCATTGGGCTTGCCCAAACAAGATGCACAAACCATTGCCGAATTGATGGCCGAGGCTGACATGCAAGGCTCAGATGGCCACGGTGTCATTCGCTTAGCGCCTTATGCCAAACGCATCTTGGCGGGCGGTTTAAATCTTCAACCCCATATCAAAGTGGTGCAAGAGAGAACCGCCATGGCCCTGGTCGATGGCGACAACGGCATGGGTCATTTGGTCATGAAACGCGCCACCGAGTTGGCCATTCAAAAGGCCAAATCCTCTGGTATTGCATGGGTGGGCAGTCGGCTTAGCAATCATGCGGGGCCAGCCTCCTTGTATGCACGCATGGCCCTGAAGCACGACATGATTGGTTTGTACTTTGCAGTCGGCAATGCCAACCATTTGCCGCCCTGGGGTGGCTTGGACATGCTGTTGTCTACCAATCCGATTGCCGCCGCCATACCCAGTTTGAACGAAGCGCCCATTGTGCTGGACATGGCCACAACCGTGGCGGCCTATGGCAAAGTGAAAGCCAAAGCGCAGCGCGGCGAAATGATGCCCGAGGGCTGGATGATTGACCGCCAAGGCAAACCCTTGCTCGATCCGACCAAAAGTGAAGAGGGTTTTTTATTGCCCATTGGGGGTTACAAGGGCTATGGTTTGTCTTTGGTCGTAGGTATTTTGGCCGGTACTTTGAATGGCGCGGCCATGGGCAGCCAAGTGATTGATTTCAACAAAGACTTCAGCACCACCACCAACACAGGTCAAGCCATTGCTGTGATCGACCCCGCAGCGTTTGGCGACATCCTAGAGTTCAAACAAAATGTCGATCGCTTGGTGCGTGAACTCCGCGAAGCAGAACGAATGCCTGGCGTTGATCGCATATGGTTGCCAGGTGAGCAAAGCCATCTGCGACGCATAGACAACCAAAAGCACGGTGTTCTTTTGGCACCTGGTTTGGTCAAACAATTGAACGATTTGGCGTCACAATTGCAAATTGATGCCATCAGCCCCCTGTAAATTTTGCCGAAAGAGATCTTGATGTATCACCCTGTTGCATTCAAAAAGCCCACAACCTTTGGCGTGGGCGCACATTATTTAAGTGCTTTGTTTTTGGGCTTAGCCGCCTTCATCACTTTGCCTGTTGCGGCGCAGTCATCGGGCTACCCACAAAAGCCCATCAAGCTGATCGTGCCTTTGGCAGCGGGCAGCGCTGTTGACAATGCCGCACGCATCGTCATGCAAAAAGTAGCCACCAACATGGGCACTGGTATTGCCATCGAAAACCAGGCGGGCGCTGCAGGTTTGATTGGTGCTGACAGGGTGGCCAAGTCGGCTCCCGATGGCTACACACTGGGTGGTTTTAACGACAGCATCATGACCATGCTGCCCAATCTGCAAGCCAAGATGCCTTGGGACATTCAAAAAGATTTTGAACCTATTTCTTTGGTGGCAACAGTCGAGTGGGGCGTTGTGGTGCCTTCTGATTCAAGCATTCGCACGGCCGCCGATTTGATCGCTGCTGCCAAAAAATCTCCTGGTCAACTCAACTATGGCTCGGGTGGCAATGGCAGCCCTCAGCACATTGCCATGGCCTTGTTTGCATCGCAAGCGGGTGTTCAATTGACGCACGTCCCTTACAAGGGTGCCACGCAAGCCGCTGTGGGCGTTGCAGGTCATGAAGTCCAAGTGGCATTCCAAGGCATTGCCACTGTCAGTTCCTTGATCAAGGCAGGCAAACTGCGCCTGATTGCAGTGACCACGCCCAAGCGCTTGCCTCAATTTCCAGATGTGCCCACCGTTTCAGAGTCTGGTTTGAGTGGCTTTGAATTCAATTCTTGGTTTGCCATGATGGCTCCCGCTGGCACCCCCAAGCCCATCGTGCAAAAGTTGCACGCTGAAATTGTCAAAGCAATTGCAGACCCCGCCATCAAGGAGCAGTTGTTTGGCTTGGGTTTAAGCCCTAGGGGCACCACACCCGATGAATTGGCAGCCGATTTGAAAACTCAATTTGCCAAATACGGCAACTTGATCAAACAAGCCAACATTACGGTGGATTGACCGCAGCCAAAGCCAGTGTTGTGGCTACCCGGCTTTGTTGAACTAGTGCCTAACAAGATGCCATTGACGCTTTATGGTTTAAAGAGATCTGTTAAGAATCCCCAAACGGGTCCTTTGGCCTGGGGGTAAGTGAGAACGGTATGAGGGCCTCCTGGAATCAAAA
>JBEDKQ010000123.1:0-6625 GCA_041172085.1 Pseudomonadota bacterium
CCGACATTTTGGAAGTGTGGTTTGACTCCGGCTCAACCTTCCAACACGTGCTGCGCGGCAGTCACAAAGATGCTTACGATCGCAATCCTTTCCACGACGAAGGCCCAGAAGCCGACCTGTACTTAGAAGGCCACGACCAACACCGGGGCTGGTTCCACAGCTCTTTGTTGCTCGGCTGTGCGCTTTATGACCGTGCGCCTTACAAAGGTTTGCTAACGCACGGTTTTGCCACAGACGGCCAAGGCCGCAAGATGAGCAAGAGCTTGGGCAACGTGGTCATTCCGCAAGAGATCAGTGACAAGATGGGCGCCGAAATTGTGCGCTTGTGGGTGCTGGCGACCTCAACATCGACGACAAAATTTTGGCACGCGTGGTGGATGCGTATCGCCGGATTCGCAACACCTTGCGTTTCTTGTTGGCCAACGTCAGCGACTTTGACCCCGCCAAAGATGCCGTACCCGATGCCGATTTGCTAGAAATTGATCGCTTTGCATTAAGTCGCGCTGCACAGTTGCAAGCCGACATCTTGGCGCACTTCAAGGTGTACGAGTTCCACCCCGTGGTGTCCAAATTGCAGGTGTATTGTTCTGAAGATTTGGGCGCGTTTTATTTGGACGTGCTCAAAGATCGCCTTTACACCAGCGCCCCTAAATCATTGGCGCGCCGCTCGGCACAAACAGTGTTGCACCGCATCACGCACGCCATGCTGCGTTTGATGGCACCTTTCTTAAGCTTCACGGCTGAAGAGGCTTGGCAAACATTTGGCAGTTCAGAATCCATCTTCATGGAAACCTACAGCGACTTGGGCACGCCCAATGAAGCGCTGCTGGCAAAGTGGGCTCGCATTCGCGAAATTCGCGATCAGGTGAACAAAGACATTGAAGCTTTGCGCGCCGATGGCAAGGTCGGCGCGTCTTTGCAGGCCGCCGTGACATTGCAAGCGGGTCCCGAAGACCACGCTTTGTTGGCCAGTTTGGGCAATGACCTGAAGTTTGTGTTCATTACGTCACAACTCAACTTGGAAACCGGTCACAGCTTGATGGCCAACGTAGCGGTAAGCACCGACACCAAGTGCGAGCGCTGCTGGCATTACGCCCCTGACGTGGGCATGAATCCAGCCCACCCCACCCTCTGCGGCCGTTGCGACAGCAACCTGCACGGTAGCGGCGAGAAGCGCTTGTTTGCTTAAAGCCAATGGCCAAAAACAAAAGCGTTTTCAAATCTGGTGCGGGTGTTTGGCTTTGGTTGGGCGTTGCACTCATCACGCTCTTGTTGGACCAGCTGACCAAAATTGCGGTGGTGGGCGCGTTTCAGCTGGGTGAGACTTTGCCCATCACGTCTTACTTCAATTTGGTCAGGGTGCACAACCCTGGCGCTGCATTCTCCTTCTTGGCGGACGCGGGCGGTTGGCAGCGCTGGTTCTTTACTGGGCTGGGGGTCGTGGCGGCTGGTGTAATGGTCTATTTGCTAAAAATGCACACTGGGCAAACCTTGTTTTGCTTGGCCTTGTCTTTGTTGTTGGGCGGCGCTGTCGGGAATGTGATCGACCGTGTCATCTACAGCCATGTGATTGATTTCTTAGACTTCTATTACGGCACGTGGCATTTCCCTGCTTTCAATGTGGCAGACAGTGCCATCTCGGTGGGTGCAGCACTTCTCATCTTGGATGAATTGCTGCGGGTTCGAAGAGGCCGTTAAATAGACACCTCACTTGACTCATAAAAAAGGCACCCGAAAAAAAGGCACCCCAGGGTGCCTTTTTCGATGCGGTTTGCAATCACAAAGTGAGGATGGTGCAACCTGTTGTCTTGCGCGCTTCCAAAGCTTTGTGGGCTTCTTGCACTTGTGACAATGGGAAGGTTTGGTCAATGTGAATTTTGACTTTGCCGCTTTGCACCACAGCAAACAAATCGTCGGCCATGGCTTGTGTGCTTTCACGCGTGGTGATGTGGCTGAACAAGGTTTGACGGGTGACGTACAAAGAACCCTTGGTGCCCAACACGCCAGGCGCAAAGGGTGGCACAGCGCCAGAGGCATTGCCAAAGGTGGCCATCAAGCCGAAGGGGCGCAAGCAGTCGAGTGATTTGTCCCAGGTGTCTTTGCCCACAGAGTCGTAAACCACTTTCAAACCTTTGCCACCGGTGATTTCTTTAACGCGCGCCAAGAAATCATCGGTGCTGTAGTTGATGCAATGCTCAGCACCATTGGCAATGGCCAATTGGCACTTGGCGTCAGAGCCCGCCGTACCAATCATGCGAAAGCCAAGCGCCTTGCCCCATTGGCAAGCAATGAGGCCCACGCCTCCGGCAGCGGCATGGAACAACACATGGTCGCCGGCGACCAAGCCTTCAACGGGACGTGTCTTCATGAGCAAGTATTGGGCTGTCAGGCCCTTCAGCATCATGGCTGCGCCTGTTTCAAAGGAAATGTCGTCGGGCAATTTGCAAACGCATTTGGCGGGCATCACACGCTCTTCGCAATAACTGCCCGGGGGTTGGCTGGCATAAGCGGCACGATCACCCACCTTCAGGTGCGTGACGCCCTCGCCCACGGCCTCCACTATGCCGGAAGCTTCCATGCCCAACTTGAGAGGCATGGGCAAGGTGTACAAGCCGCTGCGCTGGTAAACATCAATGAAGTTGAGGCCAATGGCTTTGTGGCGAATGCGAATTTCACCAGGGCCAGGCTGGCCCACCGTGACATCGACCAGTTTGAGTTGTTCTGGACCACCGTGTTGGTCGATTTGAACGGCTAAGCTCATGCGTATCTCCTTGAAAAATGAAATCGTTGGCGATGGGCTTTTAAAGCCCATGTGCATGGGTTGCTACTTTGCCACGAAATGAATGACCCTGTCCCCGCAGTCGGGTACAGCATTGCCGTTACAGTCACGGGCATGACACAAAAACTCTCACCAGGCACGGCCTTGATGCTCACCGTCCCGCCCCTTCTGTGGGCGGGCAATGCAGTGGTTGGCCGACTGGTCAGCGATTTGGTGCCGCCCATTACCCTGAACTTCTTGCGCTGGGCCATTGCATTTTTTATTTTGTTGCCGCTCACATGGCAATTGCTCAAGCCCAGTAGCCCTCTGTGGCCCCATTGGCGCCGCTTTGCATTGCTGAGTTTGTTGGGCGTCGGTTGCTACAACGCGCTGCAATATTTGGCCTTGCAAACTTCCACGCCTTTGAACGTTACGCTGGTAGCAGCCAGCACGCCCGTTTTCATGTTGGCCATAGGTGCCTTGTTTTTCAAGACACCTGTCAGACCTGCACAATGGCTTGGCGCCGCTTTTTCCATTGCTGGCGTGTTGGTGGTGCTGTCGCGCGGCGATTGGCAGCAATTGCTTCAAGTGCAATTTGTGGTGGGCGACATTTACATTTTGTTGGCCGTGGCGTGTTGGGCCCTCTACAGCTGGCTCTTAACCCAACGCAATGAACCCCATGAAATTCGCAGCAATTGGGCCGCTTTCCTCATGGCACAAGTGATTTTTGGATTGGGATGGGCTGGCATGTTTACCGGCGCCGAGTGGGCCTTGACCGACGCGCACATCACTTGGGGCCTGCCTTTGTATGCCGCCTTGGCGTTTGTGGCAGTTGGCCCTGCGGTGCTGGCCTATCGATGCTGGGGTTTGGGCGTGCAAACCGCAGGTCCTGCCGTCGCGGGTTTCTTTGCCAACCTCACCCCTTTGTTTGCAGCCATCATGTCCAGCGTGTTCTTGGGCGACTTGCCCATGCTGTACCACGCGGTGGCGTTTGGCCTGATTGTGAGCGGCATTGTGGTGTCGTCACGCCGCGCCAGTTGACACCTTCAAGGGCGTCAACTGCAAAGGCGCATTTTCTTTGGCTTAATAAGTACCTGGGTAGGCACCGCCATCGGTCAAGAAGTTTTGACCGGTGATGTAAGACGCTTGTTGACTACAGATGAAAGCACACAAGGCACCAAATTCTTGTGGCGTGCCGT
Source organism: Pseudomonadota bacterium (assembly GCA_041172085.1). Taxonomy (GTDB): domain Bacteria; phylum Pseudomonadota; class Gammaproteobacteria; order Burkholderiales; family Burkholderiaceae_C; genus Limnohabitans_A. Next base: position 3,958 of record JBEDKQ010000123.1, read on the forward strand.
AGCGGCCTGCTGGTACCTGTGATTGCTGCTGCGCGCGAATTTCGGCCACCGTTTTTCCAGTCTTTTGCGCCGTCGCCTCTACTGTGGTTCGAATGCGATCGGTGTCAAACTTGCCAGGCAAGATGTTGTTCAGGGTAACGCCTTGCGCTGCAATTTTGGTGCGTGCCACGCCTGCCACAAAGCCTGTCAAACCACTTCGTGCACCATTGGACAAACCCAAAATATCGATGGGCGATTTGACCGAGCTAGAGGTGATGTTGACGATGCGACCAAAGCCGCGCGCTGCCATGCCATCGATGGTGGCTTTGATCAATTCAATGGGCGTCAGCATGTTGGCATCTACTGCCTTGATCCAAGCGTCGCGGTCCCAATTGCGAAAATCTCCGGGAGGTGGTCCACCTGCATTGGTCACCACAATGTCAAAGTCTTTGCCCGGGCCTCCTGCCACTGAGAACAAAGCTGCGCGACCCGCCTCTGTGGTGATGTCTGCGGCCACAGGAATCAAGCTGACGCCAGGTGCTTCTTTTTGCAAATCGGCTACGGCTTGATGCAAAACCTCTGCGCCGCGCGCCACCATGACCACATTCACGCCCTCCAACGCCAGTGCACGTGCACAGCCCCAACCCAAGCCTTTGCTTGCGCCGCCCACCAGTGCCCATTTACCTTTGAGACCTAAATCCATTTGTATTCTCCAAAATTAATGCAAACGCCTGCCATCACATGGTTGTGATGCAAGCTTGAAATTATTCAACAACTTTGGGGGTTTGAGTCACCCAAAAAACACCCCCCAACACCAAGGCTGTGCCCATCAGGGTCCAAGCATTGAAAGGCTCATTCAACAGCATAGCGCCCATGGTGAGGGTGGACATTGGCCCAATCATGCCGATTTGAGAGGTTAAACCGGGGCCAATGCGCTCTATGGCCATCATGACCATCAACACGGGCAGCACCGTACAGGCCGTGGCGTTGAGCATCGACAACCAAATCACTTCTGGCGCAACATCCAGTGCAGATGCTGGCTTGAGGATGGCAAATTGCAGAATGCACAACACACAAGCTACCGTGGTGGCAAGACCCGCCAGTCTTAGCGAACCCAAGCGTTGCACCAATTGCCCGCTGTAACTGAGGTAGATGGCATAAGTGATGGCGCTGGAAAAAACCAAGGCAGCACCCAAGGCCACATTCTCCCCGACCAAGGACACCTCATGACCAAACACCAAAAGCACGCCGCTGTAACTGACGGCCATGGCCACGCCTTGCCGGTACGAAATTTTGCGTTTGTAGAGCACCCAACCCAAGACCAAGACCAAGGTGGGGTTGAGGTACAAGATGAGCCGTTCAAACGACGCACTGATGTACTGCAGCCCTAAGAAGTCCAAAAAGCTAGACAAGTAATAGCCCGAAAACCCCAAGCCCAGTACACCCAACCAATCGTTGCGTGTAAGGGGCGCTTTACCCCGCCCTGCCCACCACGCCATGGCAATGAAGAAAGGCACGGCGAACAACATGCGAAACATGACCAGCGTGATGGCGTCGACACCATGCCGGTACGCCAGCTTCACGATGATGGCTTTGCCGCTGAAAGCAATGGCGCCTACCGCCGCCAGCAACAAGCCCGTTGTGAAATTGGATTTGACGGTGATGGTCAAAAGCCAACCGCCTGCCCATCTCGACGGGGGTCCGATGCTGCCACATAGCCCTGTACTTTGGGATCGCCCATGCGCCAAATGAATTGACCAGCACCAAAGTCCATGTAGGTGTCGTTGATGACAGACAGTTCATGGCCCAAATCACTCAAGCCTTGAACTGTGTTGGGGTCCATCGACGCTTCGACATTGATGGACAAGCCGTTGTTACAACGCCAGCGAGGTGCATCACAGGCCGCTTGCGGATTTTGACCGTAGTCGAGCATGCGCACCAAGGTTTGCAAATGACCTTGGGGTTGCATGCTACCGCCCATGACACCGTAACTCATGACTGGCTGGCCGTTTTGCGACAGGAATGCCGGAATGATGGTGTGGAAAGGACGCTTGCCAGGTGCTACCAAATTGGCGGCGTTCAAACCTTTGGGATCGGTGCTGAAATCAAACCCACGGTTGTGCAAACTGATGCCGTAAGTGGGCTCGACCACGCCCGAGCCAAAGCCCATGTAATTGCTTTGAATGAAGCTGATCATCATGCCGTTTTCATCGGCAGCCGTGAGGTAAATGGTGCCACCTTTGACGGGGTTACCCGCTTTGAAGTCTTGCGCCTTTTTCATGTCGATGAGTTTGGCGCGGCTCTTCAAATATTCAGGGTCTAGCATTTGTGCAGGCGTCACTTCCATGTTTCGCGGATCGGCCACGTAACGGTACACATCGGCAAAGGCGAGCTTCATGGCTTCAATTTGCAAGTGCTGCGAATCAACGCCATCCACCTTCATGCTGGGCAAATCAAAGTTATCCAAAATACCCAAAGCGATCAGGGCGGCAATGCCTTGACCATTGGGCGGAATTTCGTTGAGGGTGTAGCCATGGTAATTTTGCGAAATAGGCTCCACCCATTCAGGTCGGTATTGCGCCAAATCCTGCAAGGTCATGGCACCGCCATGCTGATTGGAAAACTTCACCAAGGCTTCTGCAATTTCACCTTCGTAAAAAGCGCGGCCTTTGGTTTCGGCAATGGCGCG
>JBEDKQ010000124.1:0-6390 GCA_041172085.1 Pseudomonadota bacterium
CACCGTGGTGTTGTCGACACAGCACAGCCCAGACCAAAGCGAATCGGCCACCAAGATGAAGGCCAGCTTTAATGAAGCCATCATTGAAGAAATCATCAAACCTGTGTTGCCCAAAGAGTGGCTGCAAGACACCAAGTACTTGATCAACCCGACGGGTCGCTTTGTGATTGGCGGGCCACAAGGTGACTGCGGCTTAACAGGTCGCAAGATCATTGTGGACACCTACGGTGGCGCTTGCCCTCACGGCGGTGGTGCCTTCTCTGGCAAAGATCCATCAAAGGTAGATCGATCTGCTGCATATGCTGCACGCTATGTGGCCAAGAACATTGTGGCGGCTGGTTTGGCCAGCAAGTGCCAAATTCAAGTGGCTTACGCCATTGGTGTGGCGCGCCCCATGAACATCACCATCAACACCGAAGGCACTGGCGTCATTTCTGACGACAAGATTGCCGCATTGGTGAACGAGCACTTTGACTTGCGCCCTAAGGGCATCATTCAAATGTTGGACCTCTTGCGCCCCATTTACAGCAAGACCGCTGCCTATGGCCACTTTGGCCGCGATGAGCCCAACTTCACTTGGGAACGCACCAACTTGGCCGCAACATTGCGCGCTGCAGCAGGTTTGAAATAAATCTCAAGGGTTTGGCGCATCCAACGTGATGCGCTAACAAAAAAGGGCAAGCACCATGCGGTGTTTGCCCTTTCGTTTTGCTGGCTGATCGATTTATTTGACGGGATTTTCGATGGCACCAATGCCATCAATCTCAACCCGCACCACATCGCCGGCCTTGAGGTACTTGGGCGGTGTGAAGCCAATGCCCACGCCCACTGGCGTGCCTGTGGCAATGACATCACCAGGGTACAGAGTGATGCCCGCGCTCAAAGTTTCGACCAGTGTGGGAATGTCAAAAATCAAATCGGGCGTGGCAGCGTTTTGACGCTCTTCACCATTGACATAGCAACGCACATGGGTGTTGGTGCCGTCGAGTTCGTCGGCGCTCACCAGCCAAGGACCCATGGGGCAAAAGGTGTCAAAGGATTTGCCCATGTGCCATTGCATGTGCTTGTTTTGCCAATCGCGTGCCGTGACGTCGTTGACGATGGTGTAACCCCAGACATGCTTCATTGCATCGGCCTTGGTAATGCCCTTGCCGCCTTTGCCAATGATGACTGCCAACTCGGCTTCGTAGTCAATCGCTGTTGACACTTTGGGCATCTCGATGGCTTCGCCCGTCGCAATGACGCACTCGGGTACTTTGGAAAAAATGATGGGCTCGGCGGGAATTTCGCCGCCCGCTTTGGCACTGCTGTCAAAACCGCTGCGCGCAAATTCTTTGGCATGTGCGTGGTAGTTTTTACCCACACAAAAAATATTGCGGCGGGGGTGAGGAAGCGGCGCGCGCAATTGCACGTCCTTCAAAGCAATGGCTGCGCCTTGAGGCGGCAAGGCTTCACCACGCGACAACGCGTCTACCAAAGTGAGGGCGCCCAATTCGCGATCGGCCAAAGGCAAATCAAAGGGCGTGACTGAGTTCAGGTCTTGAGACACCAAGCCCACATGGGGTTGGTCTTGGTAAAAGAATGCAGCAATGCGCATGGTGAGGTACTTGAAGTGAAAGTTGAATCAGGCGCTATTGTGCCGGTTTGCGCCAATTCTGGCAGTGAGCCCAATTCACTGCCCGATAGCCCCTTGTGACAAGGGTTCATGCAAAAAAGAAAGCGCAGTGTTAGAGTGCGTTGAAAGCCTTCAGAGCCAACATAGACCGCAGGAAACTTCATGAAATTGAGTCAATACGCACACGCTTCAGTTGCCGCTCGACGTCAACTGATCGGTACCACGCTTGCCCTCTTGGGTGGTCTGAGTTTGAATTTGGGTTTGACCGCCAATGTTCTGGCACAAACAGCGCCTTACCCCAGCAAAGCCATCACCATGATTGTGCCTTTTCCACCGGGTGGTTTGGCCGACATTGTGGCCCGTCCTGTGGCTGAGGCCATGAGCCGTGAATTGGGACAACCTGTGGTGATTGAAAACAAAGCCGGTGCTGGCGGCGGCATTGGCATGGGTGTGGCGGCGCGATCCAAGCCCGATGGTTATACCGTTCTCATGGCCCTGTCCTCTTTAACCGTCATTCCAGAAGCCGATGCTTTGTTGGGCCGCAGTCCGATGTTCTTGTTGAACGAATTGCGTCCCATCGCACGCTACACCGCCGACCCTACCGTGCTGGCAGTGCGCGCCGATTCACCTTGGAAAAACGTCAAAGAATTCATTGAAGATGCGCGCAAACGTCCGGGCGCCATCAACTATGGCTCTTCTGGCAATTACGGCACCATGCACGTGCCCATGGAAATCTTGGCGCAAACAGCTGGCGTCAAAATGACGCACATCCCCTTCACTGGCGCAGGCCCTGCAGTGGTTGCCATGTTGGGTGGCCAAATCGATGCGCTCTCTACTGGCCCAGCCACTGTTTTACAACACGTTAAAGCAGGCAAGATTCGTGTCCTGGGCCATTGGGGTACCGGCACCTTAGCGGCCATGCCCGATGTGAGTAGCCTCAAAGATTTGGGCTTCAATGCAGAGTACGCCCAGTGGTCAGGCTTGTTCATTCCCAGCGGTACGCCCGAACCCATTGCGCAACGCCTGCGTGCAGCCGCCAAAGTGGCCGCTCAAGACACCAAAGCGCGCGACGTCATTCAAAACACTGGTAGCCCTGTGCAATATTTGGACAGCCCTGACTTTGAAAAATACGTCCAAGCCGATGCCAAACGCATGACCGATGTGGTTAAGAAAATTGGCAAAGTGGAATAAGAATTTAAATCTAATCGAGAGAGACATTTATGAAAACAACACACACACCACAAACAGCCCGCACAGCGCAAGCCGTCAAACTGCAAACTCAAAAACGCCGCACCTTGGTGGCCTTGGCCAGTCTCTTGTTCATTGGTACGGGTATTTTTCTTTCGCAGCAAGCGCACGCTCAAAACTATCCAACCAGGCCCGTCAAAATTGTGGTGCCTTTTGCCTCAGGCGGTCCTGCAGACAACTACGCGCGCTTCATGGCGCAGCGCTTGCAAGACAGCTTGGGACAAAGTTTTGTGGTGGACAACAAGCCTGGCGCCGGTTCCGTCATTGGTACCGACTTGGCTGCCAAAGCGGCACCCGATGGCTACACCTTGCTGTTGATGTCCAACACCCAGACCGTGAACGAAACACTGATCCCCAACAAGCCCTACGGCTTGATGAAAGACTTCGTGGGCGTGGCCCCCATCAACTATTCCGACTTGGTCTTGGTGGTCAATCCCGCCAAAGGCATGAACACATTGGCCGACGTCATTCGCGTGGCCAAAGCGCAGCCCGGCAAGCTGAACTATGCATCGTCGGGCCCTGGCACGCCTTATCACATGGCTGGTGAATTGTTCAAAAGCATGGCCAAGATTGACATGGTGCACGTGCCCTACAAAGGCAGCTCAGGTGCGCGCACTGATGTGCTGGGTGGCCAAGTCGACATGATGTTTGATGCCGTCACCACCATGACCGAGCAAGTCAAAGCAGGCAAAGTCAAAGCGGTTGGCACCAGTGGCAAAGTTCGTTCTGATGTGTTGCCCGAAGTTCCCACTTTGAACGAAGGGGGTGTGGCAGGTTATGAAGCCACCATTTGGCTTGGCCTGATGGCCCCCAAAGGCACACCCAAGGCCATTGTCGACAAACTCAATGAAGCTGTGTCCAAAATTGCTGCGCAACCCGACGTGAAGCAACAGTGGGCCAAGCAAGGCGCCGTGCCCATCATTTTGAACCCCACGCAATTTGACAAGTATTTGCAAGACGACATTGCCAAGTGGTCCGGCGTGATCAAGTCTGCCAACATCAAATTGGATTGATGCTTTGACACGCTTTATTCACCTGCTCAGCGGCGGTGCCGCACAAGGTTTGGTCAATGCACTCAAGCCATCGATTGAACAAGCGACTGACACGCAACTTTCTTGCACCTTTGGTGCTGTAGGTTTGATGAAACAGAAGTTGCTGGAAGGCACATCTTGCGATGTGGTCATTTTGACGGCTGCATTGATCGATCAACTCACAGCTTCTGGTCATGTGTTGGCGGGCAGCGCGCGTCACTTGGGTCCCGTTAAAACAGGGGTTGCTGTGAAGCATGGCACGCCTCACCCAGACGTGGAAACTGCCGAGCAACTCAAAGCGGCCATGTTGGCGGCCACGGGCATTTATTTTCCCGATCCGCAATTGGCCACAGCGGGCATTCACTTTATGAAGGTTCTGACTGGCTTGGGCATTGCCGAAACAGTGGCTGACAAACTTCGCCCCTATCCCAACGGCAACACCGCCATGAATGCCATGGCAGCTTGTGACGATCCACATGTCATTGGCTGCACGCAAGTGACAGAAATTTTGATTACACCAGGCGTCGATTTGGTGGCCAATTTACCGCTTGAATTTGAACTGGCCACGATGTACACAGCAGGCGTTCGGTCTACCAGTACGTGTGCGGTTCAAGCGCAGGCCATGATCGATATCTTGACCAGCCCAGAGCAAGCAGCGCTTCGTGCAAAAGGCGGCTTTTTGCCGGTGGTCTAATTCAAACCCAACGCACCCAAGTTGCCCAAAGCCTTGCCACGCGCAAGCACCTGAAAACTTATGCCAGTGCAGCTTGAGCTAAGTTGTCTGGCGAAAGTGGTAACTTGCGCACACGCACGCCCACCGCATGAAACACAGCATTGGCAATGGCCGCTGTGGTGGGTCCTTGCGTGGCTTCACCAGCACCCAAGGGCAGATTGAGTGACTGGGTGTTTTGTGAATCACCTGGCATCAAGTGCACCTCGACTTGGGGCACCTCACTGAAGCGAAGAATAGGATACGCATCCCAATTTGTACTGGTGATGTGGCTTGCGTCCCAATGCGCCTGCTCTTTCAAGGCCCAGCTGGTCGATTGAATGGCGCCGCCTTCCAATTGCGACACAGCCCCATCGGCGTGAATGACTTCACCAATATCTGCCACCACCCACAAGCGGCGCACATTCACCTGATGCGTCACTTCTACTTCGGCCACCACTGCGCAGTAAGCGCCTTTGCTTTTGTAACGCGCATAAGCAATGCCCAAGCCCCAGCCCTCTTTTTGCGCCACGCTTTGCCGACGCTCTACCCAATTCAATTGGTCTGCCAAGGTTTGAACGACCGCTTTGGCGCGTGGATCTTCTAATTTGCTCAACCGAAACGCCACAGGATCAAAGCCCTGATCGTGGGCAATTTCGTCCATGAAACTTTCGCAGGCAAACACATTGGCGTGAGCGCCCAAGCTCCGCAAGGCGGACGTTCTAAACGGTAAGCCCAGCAATCGGTGTGCATTCACTTTGATGTGCGCGCTGTTGTAGGGCGGAATGGCATTGCGCTCGGCACCAGCGCCAGCTGCTGCGGCCACATTGATAGGCTCGAGCACAGGAAACTGATGTTCAGTTTGCCAGCTGTCTTTGAAGGCAGGTGTGGCTGCGCGACCCGGCCTTGCGCTGTGCCCTTGGCTCCAGACATCGTGTTGCCAAGATTCAATCATGCATGGATCCGATGGCTTAACAGTAGCCTGAAGCCTGACACGCATCGCAGGCGCTAAAGGCGATTGCTGCATTTCCTCTTCACGCGTCCACTGCACACGCACACATTGTCCTGGCACATACCTGGCCAACCAAGCAGCGTTGTAGGCCACATCGTCCGCACCGTTGTGCCCATAGCAGCCAGCACCCCGCACATGCTGCACTTCAATCTGCTGCACATCAATACCCAACGCAAGCGCCAAATCCTTGCGCAAAGGAAAAATGCCTTGCGAATGACTCCACACTTTCAAACCACTGCTGGCTTGATCAGATGCCCAAACAGCCAAAGCCACACTGGGCCCCATCGAGCCGTGATGCAAAGCCGGTCTAAAGTAAACCGCGTCATAACGCTTTGCGTCTTGACTTGCCTCTTGACTTGCGTCTTGATGCTTCCCTGATTCATGAAACACCTGCGAATCTATCGCAGGGGCCTGCTCTACCAATTCAACGCCACCCTCACGGCAGTCTGGCAATGCCTCTACATCCCACTTCAGCAATCGCTGCAACTTGCTTGCAGCCTTCTCGGCCAGTTCTTCCGTGAGCGCAACGACTCCCACCAACGAGCCATCTCTAAACGCTTGAACCTCTTTAGGCAACCCAGCCACTGCATCCGCCCAGCCTTCAGTGCGTAAAGTGCAGCGCAACCCAGGCCCCCTCACCATCCGCCCATGCAGTAAATTTTCAATTGGGGTCAGATCAACATTAATTCCAAGGTCGTGAAGGAAGATGGGCTGACCTTGCACGAGTGCTTCAATGTCATCGCGGCCTTCGGTCATCGTCAAGGCTGTGGACTTG
>JBEDKQ010000125.1:0-6341 GCA_041172085.1 Pseudomonadota bacterium
GCTTTTTCTTCTGAGCCTTTACGGCGCGAATCAAAGCAAGCTTTCAAGATGCGTGTGTTCAATTGTTGGTCAAAACGCAAAGTGGTTCTGACCAATACTTGCGTTCTAATCCAATCGGCAAATGAAGACAACACCAAACCGGCCAACATGAGCAAGGTAAGAACAATCAATGTAACCTCTGACCTGCTTAGCATGACGCGGTCAAATACTTGCAGCATGTACAAGGTAGGTGTAATTAAGAGCAGGTTGTATACACAACTGAAAATGCCCACCCACATGAATTCTTTGCGCGCTTGCCAAACCAATTGGCCCAACTCACTGCGTTGTAAAAACTGCACAATTTTGTTCATGATGGCGCCACCTCTTTCAGCTTGGCCAACACTTCATCGCGCGGTCCCCAAATTTGCATTCGGCCATCGTTCAAAAACAAAATTTTGTCGACCACTGCCAAGGGGTTTGCCTTGTGTGTCACGATCACCACGGTGCTGCCTGCCGCTTTCAAAGCTGTGAGCAGTTCAATGAACATGGCATCACCCTGTTCATCCAAACTTGAGTTAGGCTCGTCCAACACAATCAGTTTGGGCATGCCATACACAGCACGCGCCAATGCCAGTCGCTGCCGCTGGCCGCCCGACAAATAGGCACCTGCCGTGCCCACCCGTGTTTCGTATTTTTCTGGCAATGTCTGAACAAACTCGTCCAAGCCCAGCAAACGGGATGCGTCCAATACCTTGGCCATGTCAACAACGCCAAACCGGGCGATGTTTTCTGCCAAAGTTCCGTCAAACAGTTCAACCGTTTGCGGCAAATAACCTAGATATGGGCCCAAGTTTTCCTTGGGCCACTGAAACACATCAGCACCGTCCAAACGCACTTTGCCACTTTGAGCACCCCAGATGCCAACCAACGCACGGGTCAGGCTGGATTTTCCTGAAGCGGAAGGACCAATCAATGCCAGTGCTTCACCGGCGTTCAGCACAAAGCTCACGCCCTTCAAAATGGCAGGTCCCTTGCCAGGTGCTGCGAGAAATAAGTTTTCTACAACCAACTGCCCTTCAGGTGGCGGCAAGGTCATGCCTTTCGGCTTGGCAGGCACTGACTCAAGCAACATGTCCAAGCGCGCATACGAGTCTTTGGCGCTGACAATCATTTTCCACTGGGCAATGATTTGAACCAGTGGGGCCAACATGCGTCCGCCCAACACCGAAGCCACAATCATCAATGAACCGCTGTCTTGCAACAGTCCCACAATGGTGAGCCAACAGCCCAAGCCCATCATCAATGAGCCCTGTGCAGCCTGTCCAAACTTAGACACCGCAGCACTGAGTCCAGAGGACTCCGAAGATGCGGCATTCAATTGCAAGAATTTCTTTTGCTTCTCCATCCACTTGTTGTGAATGGCGCCAAACATGCCCATGGCCTCTACCACCTCTGCATTGTTCAACGCGCTGGACACATAGGCTTGCGCTTCCATACCGGCCCTACTAGACTGCACCACCTGCGGTTCGGTCACTCTGTGTGCCCTGATGGCCAGCACAAATTGGCACACCGCACCGATCAGGGCAAACAAGGCCATGCTGGGATGGATCAAAAGTACCAGCAGTAAAAAAATGATGGACACTGGCGCATCTAAGAATGCCGTCACCATGGGTGAGCCCACAAAGTCACGCACCACCCGCAAGTCGCTGAGTGCTTGTGGCGAGCCACCTGGCAATTGCAAACGCCTGGCCTCATACATGGCATCAAAAACTTGATTGCGTAAATCTGCGTCAAATTTCAGACTGATGGCCGTCATCATTTGAAGACGAACCCACTCCAGTACTTCTACAAACAAGTACACCACGAAGACCAGCAACAGCAACATCAACAATGTTTTGATGCTCTGGCTGTTTAGCACCATGTCATAGACCTGCATCATGAACACAGTAGGCGCAAGCATGAGCAAATTGATGGCCAAGCTGAACCACAGCGCCTGTTTGACCAGGCCTGTGTGGGCCCACAGGGCAGACTTCAGCGTAGAGGGAATTCCCATCAACGCCTTGCCGTTAAGCTTTGAAGCGGCTAAAACACTCACTCGCAATCCTTGATTTATTGACACTTACACAGTGCATCAAGGGGGTTATGCAAATTTTGAGCCAACTGAAAAGTTTGTTGTCTATCTATATAGATGCCACCTAGGCGCTAGATAGGCGTTCAAGCGTCAAGCTGGCTCAGAGATTGCTAAACCCTAGGAAATCAAAGCTTTGCTGACTTTTGAATGTCAATTTTCCGTCGGCAATGCATTAATACAGATACTAAAGGTTTCAAAAATGCTGGATGTCATTCACGAAGCGGAGGCGCTTCAAAACAGCGGTCGCTGGAAAGAGGCAGCTCAGGTTTATCAAACAGCACTGGCCGGACCGCCCAGTGCCCACTCCCACGTCTACTGGTTCAATTTGGGCGTGCTCTACGGACAAAACAACGCGCCGCAGCAAGCTGAAGATGCATACCGGTCTGCCATTTACACCAAACCAGACTTTATTCAGGCTTGGTTCAATTTGGGGGCTTCGGTAGAACGCGCTGGCCGAAAACCCCATGCCATCACCATTTGGCAGTCCATGTTGGACCACCCCTTGGTGTCGCGAACCAAAGAAGTGGACATGTACGTCATGGTGTTGAATGCCATGGGCCGCATTCATGAAGAGATGAGGTTGTTTGAAGCCTCGGAAAAATTTTTATTGGAGAGCCTTCAAACCCAACCCGATCAGCCGAAGGTCATTCAGCATTGGGTGCATTTGCGCCAAAAGCAATGCAAGTGGCCCATCTATTCAGACATTAAAGGAACCGACAAAGGCGAATTGCTCAAATGGACTTCGCCTTTGGCGATGTTGTCCGCCAGTGACGACCCTGGCATGCAATTGGCCACAGCCATCCGTTTTGTTAATGAAAAAGTAAACATGCGAGTGCCAACGCTGACCCATGACAACAAATTGCCATTCAAGGGCGACCGCAAACTAAAGCTAGGCTTTTTGTCATCTGACTTCTGTTTGCATGCCGTTTCACTCCTCACTGTTGAGTTGTTTGAACTTTTAGACAAGTCCAAATTTGAAGTTTTTGGGTTTTGCTGGAGCAAGGAAGACGGCTCATATTTACGCAAGCGGGTTATTTCCGCCATGGACCATCACATTCGCATTGCCGACATGTCCGATGAAGAGGCCGCGCGTTGCATCCAAGCCCAAGGCATTGATGTCTTGATTGACTTGCAAGGCATTACTTCGGGCGCCAGACCCAACATTCTTTCTTATAGAGCTGCCCCCATCCAAATGACATACCTGGGCTTCCCTGGCACCACTGGGCATCCTTGCATTGACTATGTGATTGCCGACAAATTCCTCATCCCAGAGGACATGAAGCCCTATTACACCGAGCAGCCTTTCTACATGCCGGACGTTTATCAATGCAGCGACCGTCAACGTCCCGTGGGTAAAACACCGGCAAAGTCTGCTTACAACTTGCCAGAAGACAAGTTCATTTTTTGCACATTCAACAACAACTACAAGTTCACGCCCGAGATCTTCAGAGCCTGGATGCAGATCTTGGTTGAAACGCCCCATTCAGTTTTTTGGCTGCTTGAAGACAACGAATGGTCTAAAGCTTCACTGATTAAAGAGGCTGCGCAATTGGGCGTTGCCGCTGAGCGGCTAGTTTTTGCCGGTCGGGTGGCACCCGAGGATTATTTGGCCAGGTACAAACTTGCCGACTTGTTTTTGGACGCCTACCCCTTCAATGGCGGCACCACAGCCAACGACGCCTTGTTTGTTCAATTGCCAGTTTTGACCTATTCCGGCAAGACATTTGCCTCCCGAATGGCCGGCAGTTTGTTAACGGCTTTAGGCATGCCAGAACTCATTACTTTCTCTCTAGAAGACTACAAAAAGCGAGCCATTGAATTGGGCACCGACAAACAGGCCTTTGAGAAGGTCAAAAAGAAGCTTGTGCGCAACTCAAAAACGTCCCCCCTATTCAACATGCCCTTGTTTGTGAAGAACTTTGAAAAAGAGTTGTTCAAAGTGGCAAGTGCTGTCAGCCATCCCAACAAATGAATGTGGCAACAAAAAGCTGGCATCTCTTTTGCTTATTACCCCTCAATCGTCAATTCGACGAATGGTTCAACTAATTTTGGAGTCATCAATGAACATCAATGTACAACTCGCGATGCAAGACTTTATCAGCGCTCAGAGCCTTGATCGCAAAGAGATTTCTAGCTACACGCCCGAAGACTTTCGCCATGGTGTGCAGTGGTTGGTGGCCCAAAACCAACAAGAGTTGGCTCAAGCACTGGCCGAAGCGGGTTTGAGCCTTTATCCCAACAGCGAAGACATCTTGGCCATTTCCAGCTTGTTGGCCATGACGCGCGAAGACTGGCCGCTTGCCGTTGAACTGCTTGAAGACTTGATCGAAGTACAAAAAGATCAAACACAACCGATGACTTATCAAATGTTGGCACGCTCTTTGGCATGCAACTTGGATTTGGCACAAGCTCACGCCGTACTTGACCACGCCTTGAGCATCTGGCCTGAAGACCAAGTATTGCAAGAAGAAAAAGACACCTTGATCTTGTCTGCCACTGTAGTTTCCGCCGATTCGAAAACCCATTAATTCGATTGATCATCCCAACCATCGGCAAATTATTGCCACTGGCAATTTGCTGCCTTAGGAGAATGAAATGACTGTTATCAACACCAACGTTAAAGCGCTGTTTACGCAAGCCTCTTTGAAAATGACAGAGCGTGGCTCACTGAAAGCCATGCAAGAGCTGTCAACCGGCAAGCGCATCAATTCAGCAAAAGACGATGCTGCCGGCTTGGCCATTGCAGCGCGTATGACGCAGCAAATTGAAGGTCTGAACCAGGGCATTCGAAATGCAGGTGATGCGATTGCCATGATTCAAACCACTGAGGGTGCGACTCAAAACGTGACAACCATGTTGTTGCGTTGCAGTGAATTGGCCATGCAGGCAGCCAACGACACTTACTCCGATGTGCAGCGCGGATTCTTGAACAATGAGTTCACACAGCTCAAAGAAGAGATTAACCGCATGGCCCTCACGCACGAGTGGAACGGCTTTAAGATTTTGTCGGGTGCGGCCGATGGTGCAACCGACGTTGACGGGAATGGTTCAATTGAAGCTGTTGGCAGTGTCGCCACACCGCTAACCCTTCAGTTCCAAGTTGGCGACAGTGCATCGCAGCGAATTTCTGTCGATTTGCCTAACTTTACTGAAAACGGCTCTGTAACTCGTCACATTTTCTTCACAGATTACGATCCTGCAACACCTGGATCTGGCACTAACGCAAATCGAACCAGCATTTCAACTGTCGATGGCGCACAAGCGGTCATTATTCAAGTGAAAAAAGCCCTCGACAAAGTGAGTGAGACGCGCTCAATGATGGGTGCCACCATGAACCGCCTCGAACACGTTGTCGACAACTTGACCAATGTGTCCATGAACTCTGCCGCTTCTCGAAGCCAGATTCAAGACGCCGACTACGCCAAAGCATCGACAGACTTGGCAAAAAGTCAGATCATGTCGCAAGCGGCCACTGCGGTGTTGGCACAAGCCAATACAAGTCAGCAAACTGTCTTGAAGTTGTTGGGCTAAGTTAATTTCCATGACTAAGCTCGGACGGGAATTGCCCGCCTGAGAGGATTGAATTTGTCTAAACGCCAAACAACCATGTCTAGGGTTGTGTGAAGTGCTGCGTGGACAAAACAGTGGTGTCGGTAATTCGTCGACAACACACCCAATAGAGCTACTTAGTATTCATTTTTTGCTGGCACGACCATTGCTACCTATGTTGCATATCAATGCATATGAGGCGATCGAAAGCAATGAGCTCAAATCAAACAGCGCAACAAGTCTTATGGATAGACCCCGCTCACTCTCTGAGCGCGCATGAGCACGCAAAGCTGCTAGAAGCAGGCCTGGTTCCACGCAGTGTTCACACACTGTTGGAATTGAAAACTGCCATGACAGAACAGCCAAGCACACCGGTGGTGTTGCTGCATGACAAAACACACGGCTTGTTGGCTGGCATTTTCAGTTTCTTTCCCAACGCCTTCAAATCTCGCCCACTGATTTGCAGGGTTGATCGCAGCCAGCTTGAGCTTGTTGTGGATGCTGTCAAACAAGGCGCTTGCCATGTCATTGCTGCTGACGATTGGTCATTCGAGGCCTGGAAAATTGCAGCCCGCTCTGTGAATGCAGCCGAGGGAGCCCAAGCGCCCATCAATCTTGCAGAAATTGCAGCACCTCTGCGCTCAAAGACAGTCTCCATGGCTTCAAAGGCACTGAGCGATTT
>JBEDKQ010000126.1:0-14004 GCA_041172085.1 Pseudomonadota bacterium
ACTGAGGGACTTGAACACGCCAAGCACACTGGCGGCCCCTCCCATGTCGAACTTCATTTCATCCATTTCTGGTGCAGGCTTGATGGAGATACCGCCAGTGTCAAAGGTAATGCCCTTGCCTACCAAAACTGTAGGCGCAAGGTTCTTCGCCGCACCTTGATATTTCAAAACAATGAAACGCAATGGCTCGGCTGAGCCTTGGGCAACAGAGATGAATGAACCCATGCCCAATTTGGCAACCTCTTTGGGGCCCATGACTTCGCAAGACATGCCAGGCGATTTGGCCAAGGCTTGTGCAGCTTTGCCCAGCAAAGTGGGGGTTGCATGGTTGGCCGGTCGGTTGGCCCATTCCTTGGCAAATTCGATACCCTGCACCATGGCGAGGGATTCTGCAAAGGCAGTTTTCAGCTTTGCATCTGCGTTGACCACGCCAAATTGAACTTGCTTCAAATGGCGCTGTACGGGCTTGGATTTGGTGGTGGTGTAGGTGTAGGTACCGTCGGCCAAAGCCAGCATGGCTGCCTTCAAGCTTTGCGTCTGGGCGGCTTCGGTAAAGTGAACAAGCACTTTGGCTGTGCTGGCCGCCTTAAGAGAAGCCGCAGCAGTTGCCATGGCAGCCTTGACATCGACGGGTGTGCCTTCACCAATGCCCAAAATGATGACTCTAGCGGCCATGACGCCCTCAAGCCCATAGGCTTGAAGCACTTGACCAGCCTTGGAACTAAGGTCTTTTGCCTTGATGGCTTTTTCAATTAAGGCAGAAAGTGGGTCTTTGCCCGCCTGAAATTGGTTAGAAATGAGGACAATGAGGGTGTCCGTGGATGTTTTGGCAGCGGCTGCCTGCGTGAGTGTTTTTAATTCGAAGTTCATAATTGAGGTTTTCCAGCGCAACAATGTTATTCCATTCTTCCATACGAAAAGACTTGGCCCGAAGTTTTGGTGCCACGGTCGTGGTTTTGGCCACCATCGTGATGACCATTATTTTGATCCGAACCTTAGGTCAAGCCACCCGAGGGTCTGTCAATCCCTCAGAAGTCATGTTGGTGATGGGCTTAACCGTGATTGGCCACCTGACCACCATTTTGACACTGAGTTTGTTCATTGCCGTTGTTTCAACACTTTCTCGCATGTATGCAGACAGTGAAATGGTCATTTGGTTTTCGAGTGGTCAAGGTTTGATGTTCTTCGCAAAGCCTTTGTTTCAATTTGCATGGCCCATCTTGATGGGCATTGCACTTTTGGCATTGTTTGTTTGGCCTTGGAGCAATCAGCAAATTTCTGACTTGCGCAACCGTTACGAGCAACGCAATGACATTGAGCGCGTCGCGCCAGGTCAATTTCAGGAGTCTGCAGGCGGCAAACGTGTGTTTTTCATTGACAAAGACAGCCCGAACAATCAAACAGGCAAGCATGTATTTGTCTCAAGCCTAGATGGCGCCATTGAAACCATCACGACTGCACGGCAAGGGCAAATTGAATGGCTTAAGGGTGAACGATTTCTCAGTCTTCAGCAAGGACAGCAAATGCTTCGCAACCACCAAACCGGCGAAGTCAGAGTGACTGAATTCAAAAACTACCAATTGCTGATTGACCCCTCCTACAAACTTTCAAGCACAGAAATTCAAAGCAAAATGGTCAGTACCTTGGGCTTGTTGAAAGAACCCACGACAATTAATTTAGGTGAATTGTCGTGGCGACTCGGCTTGGCCCTTGCCGCCTTCAACCTCATGATCATGGGCCTGGCAGTGGCCAGCGTTAACCCAAGGGTTGGCAAAAGTTATCACTTGGCTGTAGCCCTCTTTTGTTTTGTGGGTTACTACAACATGGTCAATGTGGGGCAAAACTGGATCGCGTCTGGCCGCACATCTCTGCCCGCTTTCATGCTCATGCTGCATGGGGGCGCCTTTATTTTTGCAAGTTGTTGGCTCTTGATCCGACACTTTAATTTGTCATGGCGTAGCCTGTTGCCATCACCTTCGACTGGCGCAAGAGGTGCTCTGGCATGAAAACCATTCGCAGATTGATTCACGGTGAAATCATCAAAGCCGTTAGCTTTGTGGCCATCGGATTTTTAGCGCTGTTTGTATTTTTTGACTTGGTCGATCAACTGCAAAACTTAAGCAAAAACAAGTTTCAAGGCTATCAACTTCAACATGCCGTGATGTATGTGGCACTTCTCATGCCTAGCCACTTGTATGAGTTGCTGCCCATTTCAGTTCTCATTGGTTCCATTTTTGTCATGGCGAGATTTGCGCAAAGTTCTGAGTTCACTATTTTGCGAACCGGTGGCCTTGGCCCCTGGCGAGCGCTCCAAACTTTGTTTCAGTTGGGCTTGATTTTTGTTTTCGTCACTTTCATTTTTGGTGATTACATCTCCCCTTGGTCTGATCGACAAGCGCAATTGCTAAAAGCCCATTACCAAGGTCAAATCACTGTTGGACAAACGGGCGCTTGGTTGCGTGAAAAGCAAAGCAACTCCCAGTTTGCGGTCAATGTGCGCGCATTGAGCAGCACAGGTCAACCCGAAAACATTCGCATCAATGAGTTTGACAGTGAAGGCCGATTGAAATCCATCACGCTGTCGCCCCATGCAGAGTTGACAGATGACGGCGCATGGCTATTGAAACCCGTCGATCGGCGCATTTTTCACATGGTTGATGGAGAAAGTTCTCGCATTGAAATTTTGGCCATACCCGAATGGAAATGGCAAACCGAGATCACCTCCGAAATGATCAGTGCAGCGCTTTTAAGCCCAGATCGAATGAAAACACTGGACTTGTTTCAGTACATGCGCCACTTGGCGGCCAATGGCCAAAGCGCACAGCGCTACGAAATTGAGTTTTGGCGCAAAGTCTTCTACCCCCTCAGTTGCTGGGTCATGCTAACTTTGGCTTTGCCATTTGCCTACCTGCATTTTCGATCTGGCAACATTGCAGGTTATGTTTTTGGGGGCGTGATGGCTGGTATCAGCTTTTACCTTTTGAACAATGTTTTTGGCTTCATGGGCAATTTGCAAAATTGGCAACCTTGGTTAACGGCCGCAGCGCCTGCCATCATTTACAGCCTCATCTCTTTGGCTACTTTTGGGTGGCTGGTTCTTCGGCAGTAATGCCCATTACACAATTTGTTCAGACTGAGTCATCATGACAGTGGATTACAGCCCCAAAGGCATTATCTTGTTTGCGCACGGTTCACGTGACGCTTTGTGGCGCTTGCCCATCGAGGCTGTTGCGGTGCACATCAAACATCAATCGCCTCAAGTTGAAGTGGCTTGTGCTTATTTAGAATTGACCGAGCCCGACCTCCATACCACCGCTGCACAAATGGTTCAAAAAGGCTTGCGTCACATTGCTGTGGTTCCGATGTTTTTGGGGGTGGGTCGCCATGCGCGAGAAGATCTGCCCAGTTTGATCAACACGCTTCAAGAACAGTACCCGCACATCACCTTTGATTTACGCCGCGCCATAGGCGAAGAGCCTCAGTTAACGCAAGCCATGGCGAACATCGCACTCTCTTCCATTGAATGATCTGGTCTACTCACCCAAGCTTCTCTTAGATCAGTAAGGCATAATAAACCCATTCTTTTGAGGTTTATTGATATGAACTTACATCAATTCAAGTTTGTTCAAGAAGCTGCTCGCCGCAACTTGAACTTGACCGAGGCGGCCAAAGCCCTGCACACGTCGCAGCCAGGTGTGTCAAAAGCCATCATCGAATTGGAACAAGAGTTGGGCATCGATATTTTTGCCAGGCACGGCAAACGACTAAAGCGCATCACTGAGCCCGGACAGCATGTGCTCAAAAGCATTGAAGTCATCATGCGCGAGATTGGCAACCTCAAGCGCATTGGCGAGCAATACAGCGCTCAAGACAACGGTACCCTGTCCATTGCAACTACGCATACGCAAGCCCGATATGTCTTGCCTCTGCCGGTAGCCCAACTGCGGCAAAAATATCCCCATGTCAATATCAGTCTGCACCAAGGCTCGCCTGATCAGGTGGCGCGCATGTTGATGGATGACACCGCGGAAATTGGCATGGCCACAGAGTCGCTTGCCGATTACGAAGACCTGGTCACCTTGCCTTGCTACGAGTGGCAACACATGTTGGTGCTGGCACCAGACCACCCCTTGGCCAAAAAGAAACACCTTCACCTTGAAGACATTGCCAAAGAGCCGCTGATCACCTATCACCCCTCTTTCACAGGCAGAACACGCATTGATGCGGCTTTTGCCAGCAAAAAATTACACCCTCGCATTGCCCTAGAAGCCATCGATTCGGATGTGATCAAAACCTATGTACGGCTCGGTTTAGGGGTTGGTATCGTGGCGGAAATGGCCATTAAAGATGACCCCGTGGGTGATTTGGTAGCCCGGCCCTTAGGTGACTTACTCGGCAAGAACGTAGCGCGAGTGGCTTTCAAACGAGGTGCCTATCTGCGCAATTTTGTGTATCAATTTGCAGAACTTCTAAGCGACCGACTCACGGCTGCTTTGGTCGCCAAAGCCATGACAGGTCATGTCAATGACTACGAACTGTGATCTTTTGAGTTAAACAAATCATGACGCCACAACTCATCTCCAAACACCCCAATATGGGCACGACCATTTTCTCAGTCATGTCAGCACTGGCGGCAGAGGCTGGAGCTGTCAATTTAGGCCAAGGTTTTCCAGACTTTGAATGCGACCCCTTGCTGGTTCAACAAGTAACTCAAGCAATGCAAGAAGGGCTGAACCAATATCCGCCCATGCCTGGTGCACTTCCCTTACGAGAGGCTGTGTCTACAAAAATTGAAAGCTTGTACGGACGTCATTACAACCCGCAAACAGAAATCACGGTGACGGCAGGCGCTACACAAGCCATTCTGACCATCTTGTTGGCGGTGGTGCATCCTGGTGACGAGGTGGTGGTACTTGAGCCCTGCTATGACAGCTATGTTCCCAATGTAGACATGGCAGGCGGTGTCGTCATTCGCGTGCCTCTCACGCCTGGCACTTTCAGACCCGACTTTGACAAAATACAGGCAGCCATTACGTCCAAAACCCGAGCCATCCTCATCAACTCTCCGCACAACCCCAGTGGCATGGTCTGGTCTCACGAAGAAATGCTAAAGCTTCAAGAAATTTTGGCACCCACGCAAATTTTATTGATCAGCGATGAAGTCTATGAGCACATGGTCTATGCGCCCTTGCAACATCACAGCGCTTCAAGGTAACAGGTTGGAAAGTAGGGACGGTCGCTGCACCTGCGGCGCTCACTGCAGAGTTCCGCAAGGTCCATCAGTTCACGGTGTTCACAGTGAACACCCCCGTGCAACACGCATTGGCCAGGTACATGCAAGATCCACGACCTTACCTAGATCTTCCACACTTTTACCAACGCAAGCGTGATTTGTTCAGGGCAGGCTTAGCCCAAACAAAATTCAAATTGCTGCCAGGTGAAGGTACCTATTTCCAATGTGCTGACATTTCCAACCTGTCGGTGCCAGAGAAAAGCTTAGGCGAATCGAAATTTTGTCAGTGGCTAACCCAAGAAATTGGCGTGGCGGCCATTCCCATGTCTGCGTTTTATGGCGACGGCTTTGACCAAAACGTCATTCGATTTTGTTTTGCCAAGAAAGACGAAACACTGCAGGCCGCACTGTCTCGATTGGCCAAGCTTTAAGCAGCCTTTTCTGGCGCTAGGTTGGGAAACAAGATTGAATTGAAACCAAACTTGGTGAAATCGCGTATGCGATGCGGGTACAGGATGCCAATCAGGTGATCGCATTCATGCTGTACCACTTTGGCATGAAAACCATCAGCTGTACGGTCAATGACATTGCCTTTTTCATCAAAACCTGTGTAACGAATGTGTTGCCAACGTGGCACCACAGCGCGCAAACCAGGCACAGACAGGCATCCTTCCCAGTCGTTTTGTTCTTCTTCGCTTAAGGGTGTGATGGTGGGATTGATCAACACCGTGAAGGGTATGGGCGCCGCATCGGGATAGCGAGAAATCACCTGGCCTGTGCCAAACATCACCAATTGAACATCCCAACCAATTTGCGGTGCAGCCAATCCAGCGCCATTGGCCGCCAACATGGTTTCTTTCATGTCAGCAATGCCCTCAAGCAGCTCAGGCGTGTTGAATTGCGAAATGGCTTGTGCCTGACGCAGCAATCTTGGATCGCCCATTTTCAAAATTTCACGCACTGTCATCTTGATTTCCTTTTAACAACAAAAGCAATCCTGCTTCATCTAAAACGGGAACACCGAGCGTAACGGCTTTGTCCAATTTACTGCCTGCTTCAGCCCCAGCGACCACATAACTTGTTTTTTGACTGACAGATCCCGCCACTTTGGCGCCTGCCGCCTCCAACATCTCTTTGGCTTGATCACGGCTTAATGTAGGCAATGTTCCTGTCAAAACCACCGTCTTACCTGAAAGAACTTGTGATGTTTTTTCTGCAGGCGGCCCCTCATCCCAATGAATGCCGCAAGCACGCAACTGCGCCACAATTTCCTGATGATGCGGTTGGGCGAAAAATGAAAGAACACTTTTGGCAACAACAGGGCCAACATCAGCGACTTCAAGCAAGGCCTCTTCCGATGCATTCATGAAGCCATCCAAAGTACCGAAATGCTTGGCAAACTCTTTCGCTGTTGCTTCCCCCACATGGCGAATGCCCAGACCATAAATAAAACGCGGCAAGGTGGTTGACTTTGAAGCCTCCAACGCTGACAAAATATTCAAAGCAGATTTTTCAGCCATGCGCTCCAACTGCACAAGCGCTGTGAGACCTAATTTGTAAAGATCCGGCAATGTATTGACAATGCCAGCATCGACCAATTGGTCGATTAATTTCTCACCCAAGCCATCTACCTCAACAGCACGACGTTGCGCAAAGTGCAAGAAAGCTTGCTTTTGCTGAGCTTTGCAAAACAAACCGCCCGTACACCGGTAATCGGCTTCACCTTCATCGCGTATGGCGGGACTACCGCAGACAGGGCACATTTTGGGCATGGTGAAGACAGAAGCATCTGGCTGCCTTTTGTCTAAGACCACACTCACAACCTCGGGAATCACATCGCCTGCACGCCGAACAATGACTGTATCGCCAATGCGCACGTCTTTTCGACGTGCCTCGTCTTCGTTGTGCAGCGTTGCATTGGTCACTGTCACACCGCCCACAAACACCGAGACCAACTTAGCAACGGGCGTCAATTTGCCCGTACGACCGACTTGAACATCAATGTCCAAAACTTGTGTCAATTCCTCTTGAGCAGGAAATTTATGCGCAACTGCCCACCGGGGTTCACGGGTCACGAAGCCCAATTGATTTTGAAGACTGAGGCCATTGACCTTGTAGACCACACCGTCAATGTCGAAAGGCAGTGAATCGCGTTGAGCAGCGACCTGTTCATGAAATTGAATGAGCCCATCCGCGCCCTTCACACAGCGCGTCTGTTCAGCAACTGGAAATCCCCAGTGCTTTAAGGATTGAAGCAATTCAAAATGCGTTTGAAACGGTTGAAGGCTTTCGGGCCAATCAAGGACCTCGCCTAAACCATAGGCAAAAAAACTCAGCGGCCTTTGCGCTGCAATGTTGGAATCCAACTGCCTCACAGCGCCTGCTGCAGCATTGCGTGGATTGACAAATGTCTTTTCGCCCTTGGCACCCTGCGCAATCTTATGACGTTGGCGTTCGTTCAAGCGGTCAAAGTCTGCGCGGCCCATGTAAACCTCTCCGCGAACTTCAAGCACCCCTGGCACGCCTTGCGGCAATTGCAAAGGAATTTGGCCAATGGTTCTGATGTTGTGCGTGACATCCTCGCCATACTCACCGTCGCCACGTGTGGCGGCCTGAACCAAGATGCCCTTTTCATACCTCAGGCTCATGGCCAAACCATCAAATTTAAGTTCGGCCACATAGTCAACCAATGGGGCTTGTTCATCAAGTCCAAGCTCTTTGCGAACCCTGGCATCAAATGCAAGTGCACCACTAGATTCGGTGTCTGTTTCCGTCCGGATGCTGAGCATGGGGACACGATGTCGCACTGTTTGAAATTCAGGAAGAACTGCACCGCCAACACGCTGCGTCGGTGAATCGGGTGTTTTCAGTTGTGGATACTCAAGCTCCAAGTCCTGCAAAGCACGAAACAGCCGGTCATACTCAGCATCAGGAATTTCTGGCGCATCCAATGTGTAATAGGCATGCGCATGGCGATGGAGTTGTTGTCTTAATTGATTGGCAAGCACAGACGCTTTGTCTGCTTCAGAGGAAGCAAGTTCATCATTCGCATCTGAAAATAAATCTAAATTCACAATGACATCAAAGTGGTGTCAAGAGAACAATCGACGGGCTTGTGGCGATCCAGCCGAGAGTTCGCGTTGATCCAAGGCGTCATACAGATGCTCTAGGTCGGCTGCAATGGCATTCAAATCTGCATCCGTCAATGCATGGCCTGCACCGTCTGTGATCACGCCATCCATTTCTTGACCGAGAATGCGAGCAGCTTCACGCAGGCGTGCAAACGCTTGTTCTTCACGCGGTACTTGAGGCACATCCAAACTGAGCGTGAATTCACGGATGGCAGACAAAGCCGGGTCGTCGGCCATGGCTGCTTGCGAGTCAAAAGACAAAGACAAAATGGGCGGCAAACCTTGGACGGGTGCCGCCAATACCATGCGGCCGGGAATCACCCCTGCGACAAAACCCCAACGTGCGGCATGCTGCTGAATATAGCCAGGACTCCATGCAGAGGATGTTGCGCAAACGGTGAAGCTCAACTGCGCATCATGCTCGCTGGCAAACTGATCGAGCTCGCGACCCCGTGCCACTTCTTCTAGCATGTCCGGAAATTCTGGAGAACCATTGATGGCATCGGCAAATGCCTGTGCCTTGATGACAAATTCAGAGAATTCAATTTCGTTCAAAGGGCCTACGCGATTGGCCAACTGTACCCCAGCCTGAAAAGAGTGATAACGACGACCTGCCACAGGCAGTTCCCACTCACCTGTGGCATCGCTCAAGCCCTCGACTGCAAAAGGCTTGGTGCCAACACGGCGCGTTGCAGGCAGCGCGGCCAAAGCGGCATCACCAGATACTGCTGAATCAACTTCAATTGGCGCTATGACATCTATCAGCGCATCCAAAGGCGGTTTCTTTTCAGGCACTGGCAATGCATCTAGCGCATCTGCAAAAAATGCGGGGTCTTGGGGGCCATCTGATGCGACAGCTGATGGCCCAGACCCTGGCTCTTTTCCAAGCGCATCAGGCTCTGCCTGCCGTGGGGCATTTTGACGCGCTGTCCAAAAGTTGTAGAGCACCACGCCAACGAGGGTAATTCCACCAACCAACGCCAAACTGTTTTGCAATGAGCTCATGATTTATGTGAGGTTAAAGCGTATTGATCCATTAAACCAACTCAGCCATTGACACCGCGGCTTCCATGTCCACCGCCACAATGCGGGACACGCCCTGCTCTTGCATGGTGACACCAATGAGTTGCTCGGCCATCTCCATGGCAATCTTGTTGTGACTGATGAACAAGAATTGTGTTTCTTTGCCCATGCTTTTGACAAGCTTGGCATACCGTTCTGTATTGGTATCGTCCAGGGGAGCGTCAACTTCATCGAGCAAACAGAATGGTGCAGGATTGAGTTGGAAAATAGCAAACACCAATGCGATGGCGGTCAAAGCCTTTTCACCACCCGATAAAAGGTGAATGGTTTGGTTCTTTTTGCCAGGTGGCTGGGCCATCACTTGGACACCTGAATCTAAGATCTCGTCGCCCGTCATGACCAAGCGCGCATTGCCGCCACCAAAAAGTTCAGGGAACATGCGGCCAAAATGTTCGTTCACAATTTTGAAAGTGCCACCCAGCAAATCGCGTGTTTCTGCATCAATTTTTTTGATGGCGTCTTCCAAGGTGGTCATGGCTTCTGTCAAATCGGCCGTTTGCGCGTCCAAGAAAACTTTGCGCTCGCGCGCAACAGTCAGCTCATCCAAGGCGGCCAAGTTAACCGCTCCCAAGGCTGCAATCTCGCGGTTTAAACGATCTATTTCAGATTGCAAACCGGTTAGGCGCACATTGCCATCTTCTATTGATTTGGCCAAGGCCTCAAGATCTGCTTCGGCATCGGTGAGCAACTGCGTGTACTGTTCCAAGCCTAATCTTGAAGCTTGCTCTTTCAATTGCAACTCCGTAATTCGCTGTCGCAAAGGATCGAGTTCACGCTCAAAGCTCATACGGCGCTCGTCATTGGCGCGCAATCTGGCTGTTAAGTCATCGTACTCACTGCGCTTTGCGCCCAGAACTTGTTCACGCTCTAGCTTCATGGCCAATGCGTTTTGCAAGCCTGCTTGCGCTGCAGCATCAGTGAGACGAGACAATTCATCTTTGGCCCGCTCTTGCTCTGCCGCAATTGATTGAATTTGCTGTGCGGCAGTTTCGAGACCACGTTGTAACTCTGAGCGACGCGCATCCAAGCTGCGTTGCGAAAATGTGGCCTCTTGTGCCAATCGTTCCAAGGTACGCTGTTGCTCTCGGCATTCAGACAATTTACGTTCGGCTTCAATCACCCGCTCATCCAGTTGCGCATGCCGTTCTTGGCTGTCGGCCAATTGCATGTCCAGCTCTTCAAAACGTCCCTCTGCCGTCATGCGACGCTCTTGCAAATCTTCAAGGCTGAGATCGACTTCGGCCATATCGCCTGCAATTTGTTCACTGCGCGCACGAGTTTGTTCGGCCCATTGCGACAAGCGCAGTGTCTCAACTTGCAACTCATGCGCTTTAGATTGTGCTTCTGAAGCTTCTTGTCGAACAGACACCAAGCGCTGTGCGGTATCAGAATAGGCCGCTTCCGCACGGACAGAAGCCGATCGCGTTTCTTCAGCAATCAGGGTTTGCGCACGCAATTGCTTCTCAAAATTTTCAATGTCTTGAGCTCGGGCCAACAAACCCGCTTGCTCGGAATCGGGCGCATAAAAACTGACACTGTGTTTGCCAATGGCATGACCCGCTTGCACCACAAAGCATTCACTGCCTTGCAGCTGGTCTCGCCAGGCCATGGCATCTTCAAGAGAAGGGACCGTGAAACAGCCTTGCAGCCAATCGGTCAGCAAGGCCGACAGGCCTGCATCTGACAGGCGAAGCAAATCCGACAGCGGACGGCATGCCGAGGGCAGGCCTTTTCGGGCCACCGTGGTGGTGCCATTGGGCGGCGAATAAAAGGAGAGTTTGGCAGGCGGTGTGTCTAAGCGCGCAGTGCGGCCTCCATTGCATTCTCCCAACCGGGCTCCATGTGAATTTTGCGCCACAAACCTTCTAGAGTGTCCAAGCCATGCTTGTTCAACCAGGGCTTGAGTTTTCCGTCGGTCTTGACCTTTTCCTGTAAGGACTTCAAGGCTTCAATCTTGGCTGACAAATCTGCCAATTTGGCAGACTCGTCATTGACTGCTTGTTGTTTGTTGCGACGCTCTTGGTCCAAACGAGGTGTTTGTTCTTCCAATTCTTGAAGACGCGCACTGGACTCTTTAGACAACGCTTCTGCTTGTGCCAGTTGCGTTTGCAAATTCAAGAGCCGCTGTTCGTCTGGAGCATCCAAGGCATTGCGATCGGCTACCAAACGTTCGCGACGCAAGGTCAGTTGGCGAGTTTGGTCTTCGATGTTGCGCTGGTCTGCTGCCAACACTTGAATTTGTTGCTGAACTTGAACCACACTGCTGCGCTGTTCATTGGCTTTGGCTTGCGCTTGGCGCAAAGCTTCTTCAAGCTCGGGCAATGCTTGGGCCTGCTCTTCAACTTGTGCGGCCAAAGTAAGCGTCTGGTCTTCAGCTTGGAGTGCTTGCTCAGCCAAAGACTCTAATTCAGCTTGCGCTTGTATTTGGCGATCAGACCAATCGGCAGTTTGCGCTTGCAATTGGGTCAATCGTTGCTCAGCACGTTGGCGGCCTTCCACCACAAAACGAATTTCAGCTTCTAAGCGCCCCACTTCAGCGGTGGCTTCGTACAGTAAGCCTTGCGCTTGGTTGACTTGATCGCCTGCAGCATAGTGGGCTTGACGAACTGTCTCGAGGTCGGCTTCTACATGCCTTAGGTCGGCAATGCGAGATTCCAAATCGATCATGGCCTTGTCGACGTCGGCTTTGATTTTGACTTGATCGGTTTCTGCATCGGCACGTTTGAAAAACCACAACTGCTGCTGCTTCAAAGTGCTGTCGGCTTTCAAATCATTGAAGCGCTGCGCCACTTCGGCTTGCTTTTCCAATTTCTCAAGGTTGGCATTGAGCTCACGCAGAATGTCTTCAACACGCGTCAGGTTTTCGCGCGTGTCAGACAAACGGTTCTCTGTTTCACGGCGGCGTTCCTTGTACTTTGAAACACCAGCAGCTTCTTCTAAAAACAGACGCAGTTCTTCGGGCCTAGATTCGATGATTCGGCTGATGGTGCCCTGACCAATGATGGCGTAAGCACGTGGACCCAGGCCTGTACCCAAAAAAACATCTTGCACGTCACGTCGACGCACGGGTTGGTTGTTGATGAAGTAGCTGCTGTTGCCATCGCGCGTTAAAACACGTTTAACCGCAATCTCAGCAAATTGCCCCCACTGCCCGCCGGCTCGGTGATCGGCATTGTCAAAGACCAATTCAACGCTTGCACGACTGGCCGCTTTGCGCGTGTTGGTGCCGTTGAAAATAACGTCTTGCATGGACTCGCCACGCAACTCTGAGGCCTTGGACTCGCCCAAAACCCAACGACAAGCGTCCATGATGTTGGATTTGCCACAGCCATTGGGGCCCACAACACCGACCAACTGGCCTGGCAGCACAAAATTGGTGGGTTCTGCGAAGGATTTGAATCCTGATAATTTGATGGAATTAAGGCGCACAGCAGTCAGAAATAGGTCAAAAGGCACACCTTGTGCCTCAAGCCTCCATGTTAACCCACCCGAACCAAGCATCAGCCACCGAAATCCCCCGAAATTGGGCTGAAATTGGCCTCAAACCAGGTCCAACTATCCCGGATAATTGGGGGATGAATCCTTTATTGGCCTCCCTGCAGCCCTACCCCTTCGAGCGTCTTCGTCAACTGTTTGCCGGCGTCACCCCGCCAGCCCAACTCAAGCCCATCAGTCTGGGCATTGGTGAGCCCAAACATGCCACGCCAGAATTCATCAAAACCGCGCTCATCCAGTCTCTGGACACAGCCTTGTCTGGCTATCCCGCCACAGTGGGTGAATTGCGCATGCGTGAAGCTTGCGCCAATTGGTTGAAGCGTCGTTACGCTGTAGACGTCAACCCAGCCACACAGATATTGCCGGTCAATGGTTCGCGCGAAGCCCTGTTTGCCTTGGCGCAAGCTGTTCTTGACCCCACCCAACAGGGCGCCTATGTGGTCAGCCCCAACCCGTTTTACCAAATTTACGAAGGCGCCACCCTTTTGGGAAGTGCGCAACCCTTCTACGTGGCCAATGCCCCAGAAAACGACTTTTCAGCCAATTGGGATGCTGTCCCCGAGAGCGTTTGGGAACACACACAATTGGTCTTTGTCTGCTCACCAGGCAATCCAACTGGCAAAGTCATGCCATTGCAAGAGTGGAAAAAACTTTTTGAATTGAGCGAAAAATATGGCTTCGTCATTGCCTCTGATGAGTGCTACAGCGAAATTTATTTCCGCGACGAGCCGCCCTTGGGTGGCTTGGAAGCCGCCCACCAACTGGGTTACAAAGAATTCAAACGCTTGATTTCTTTCACCAGCCTCTCCAAGCGAAGCAATGTGCCAGGTTTAAGAAGCGGCTTTGTGGCTGGCGATGCAGCCATCATCAAAGACTTTTTGCTCTACCGCACCTACCACGGTTGTGCCATGAGTGGATTGGTACAGGCCGCCAGCATTGCAGCTTGGAACGACGAGGCACATGTCATTGAAAACCGCAACATGTACCGCACCAAGTTTGCACAAGTCACGCCGGTTTTGACAGAGGTCATGGACGTCAAACTGCCCGATGCCAGTTTCTATT
>JBEDKQ010000127.1:0-6373 GCA_041172085.1 Pseudomonadota bacterium
CGGAAGATTTCATGTCAGTGCGTGTGTAAGCGGTGATGGCACGCAATGTAACTTTGTTCATCTGAATCTCTAGTTGGTTAACTTTAAGTTGAAAAACAATATGCTACCAAACCAGTGGTTAAATAACAAAATTCAAATCAAAATTCAAATTAAAACATCAAGTTAGCCAAAGATCGCATCATGAATCAACTTGAGCGACAGCACGAAAAGCCCAAATTGGACCAATTTGAAAAACCAAGCGTCGGCAATGCGCTTCGTGAGGTAAGCGCCTAAAAATGTGCCCAAAAGTGCGAACGGCACCAAGACAGCAATCTTCCAAAAATCTTCTTCACTGTAGGGACTCAGGTTTTGATAGGGACCTATTTTGGCCAAATTGATGACGGCAAACAAAATGGTGGCCGTACCAGCAAACTCGGCTTTGGGTAATTTTTGAGGCAACACAAAGAAACAAAATGGTGGCCGTACCAGCAAACTCGGCTTTGGGTAATTTTTGAGGCAACACAAAGATTTGAAAAGGCGGCCCACCAGCGTGCGCAATGAAACTGGTAAAGCCTGCAGCACCACCCCAAAATAGCCCCTTGGGCCAATGGGCCAACTTGGGCGCATCGTCTTGTCCGCGCTTGAACCAAGTCTGTAAACAAAAAATCACACCCACCAAACCAATCAAAAACTTGATGGTTTGCTCGGAAATCATTGCGGCCGTTAACCAGCCAAACAGCACACCTGCAATGCCTGCTGGTATCAAGATTTTTAAATTCACCAAACTGTATTGCTTGCGGTAAAGCCAAACACCAACCGCATCAGAAATCACAAAGAGCGGCAACAGCAACACCGCAGCCTTGACGGGCGACATGACCAAAGACAGCACAGGCACAGACATCATGCCAACCAAAGGCAAACCGCCTTTGGACATGCCGATAAGCAATGCCGCCAGACTGGCCAAAACCAAATACTGATTCAATTCCATAATGACCTAGGAAAATGACCGCAAATGAATGGATCAATAGGGTTGTTGAGGGTATTTCAAGATACGCCAGCAGCTGAATGTGGCTACGGCGGCAATGGCCAAGGTGATCCAAATCACCCAGGTGTACGCCCCAGACATGTCAAAGACTTTGCCAGCCAAAACTGGGCCTAATAAGTTACCCAATGCTGCACCCGTGTACAGCGTTCCAATGATGGCGGATACCGCCTTACCGCCAAATAAGTCCATGCAGATGGCCGGCAACAGAGAAACAATACTGCCATAGCTCAGTCCAAACCAGACAGCAAACAACGCAAATACCAATCGATCGTCAGCGACCGCCCAAATCAGATAAGACAGCCCCATCAAACATTGCATCAGCATCAATGTCTTGACCCGTCCCAGCCTGTCCGCCAACCAGCCAATTGCAAATCGCCCCACAAGGCTGCCAATGCCAATCAACCCCACCAATCCAACGGCTTGCGCTTCAGGGACACCCACATCGCGAGCGGCTGCTGAAATGTGCGCAAAAGGAATGAACATGACCGGCGAACCGAACAGTGTGCCCATGTAAAGCCATCGAAACGCAGGGCTCTGCAGCGCCTCTTTGAGTGTCAAGCCAGGCAAAGCGCCTTTTTGGCCCTGCCCAGTCTGCGGCGCTCGCTTTAATAAATAGGCCGCCAACAAGCCAACGCAAACAACCCCCAATGACAAAGTCTGCAATGTGTCACGCCAAGACATTTGCGTCATCAAATAACTGACCACCACAGGCAAAACCAAAGTGCCAGCACCAACCCCCGAACTTGCGATGCCAGAAGCCAAGCCACGCCGTTGGGTAAACCAAGGCTGCACGGAAGCAATCGAAGGTGTGTAGACCAAAGCAATGCCCAAACCCACTAAAAGTCCATAACTGATGTAGAGCATGTAAAGTGACTGCGCCAGGCTTGTTAAATACAAACCACTGGCAATGAAACCCATGCCAGCCATGCAAACCACTCGCGGCCCCCACCGATCAGCCAACATGCCGCCAAAGGCACCTAGAACAAAATAAACCAGGCCACATATGCCGAAGATCCATGAGACATCAGCTCGCTGCGCATCAAACTCCGTTGCAAAATTTTCAAAAAATGCAGCAAATGAATACGACACGCCAAAAATGACGGCAAGGCAAACAAATGTTGCCCAAACCACAACCCAAGCTTTACGAGATTCCATTTTGAAATGATAACCGCCCCGTTGTGAACTCCGTTCAAAAAACGGCTACGATGACGCCAACAAACAGAAAGCATGACGCATGAGTTCACTCATTACACCTCGCCTGCCTGGTATTCGCTTTGTTCATTCGCCTGGCCCAACTCGCGTGCCCGATGAAGTCATGCACGCCATGCAACGGCCCATGACCGATTTGGCAGATCCCCGCGTCGCTGCCCTCATTGCCGCTTGCGAAAAAGGCATGAAAGAATTGCTGAATTCGCCGCAATCTGATGTTTACTTTTATGCCAGCAACGGCCACGGGGTTTGGGAGGCTGTGGCTGCCAATTTAGGTTCAGACCAGCACAGCTTGCTAATTGCAGGCTCCGGTCACTTTTCAGATCAGTGGGCCATCCAAACTGAAGGTTTGGGATTAGCAGTGGTTCGCACAGCCCACCAAGACGGCCAACGCATTGATGTTGCGGCCATAGAAGCGGCTTTGCGGGCAGATTCAAATCACCGTATTGCTGCTGTGATGGCTGTCCAAACCGACACAGCCAGCGGCATGACCAGTGACATGGCGGCCATTCGGCAAGCCATCGACCGAGTTGGGCATCCTGCATTGTTCGTGGTTGACGTTGTGGCCTCCTTGGCTGCAACGCCCTTTGACATGGATGCACTGGGTGTGGATGTCTGCTTGGGCAGCTCCCAAAAAGGTCTCATGATGCCACCTGGTTTAGGCTTTGTAGCAGCCAATGCCAAGGCATTTGAATGGTCCAAACAGTATGCCAAACCTCGCTATTACTGGAGTTGGTTAGAGCGTAAAACAGACAATCAATCGGCTAAGTTTTGTGGCACGCCACCGCTTGCACATCTTGCGGGATTGGAGGTTTCCTTGGGCTTGATCAAGGCAGAAGGTTTGCCAGCCGTGTTCGCACGACATCAACGTTTGGGCGGCGCTGTTCAAGCCGCGGTTCAATGCTGGTCAACGGCAGGTGCGGTAAAACTGCATTGCAAAGACCCACTTGGATTTTCCTCTTCTGTCACTGCCGTTGAAGTTGCCAAAGGCATCGATCCAGAAGCTTTGCGAGTGGTTGCCAGGGAGAGGTTTCAGGTGGCCATGGCCGGCGGACTGGGGCCTCTTGCAGGACGCGTGTTTCGAATTGGCCACCTAGGTGACATGAACGAGCCCATGATTTTGGGTGCATTGGCAGGCATAGAAGCGGCCATGACCGTTCAAAAAATACCTTATGGACCCAACGGCATGGCGGCTGCTATTGCCTATTTGGCAGAGCATACCCCCTGAAAAGCTTTCGCCTAACCGTGTTGTTACGAATCGTGGTGGGGTATTTCTAATGCTTCGTACAAGGGCAATATCTCTTGCCGAATGCGTTCAAAGAAGTTGGCATAGGTCAGTGCAGCAAGCAAGCCCATCAGTCCAAACAGCGCCAGTGCGTTTGGACTGCCGATCCAACTTGCCAACCACCCTGAGGCCAATGAGCCCACGGGCGACATGCCCAAAAATGACATCACATACAACGCTGCAACTCGCCCCCGTAACTCATCAGGAACGATGCTTTGAAGCACTGTATTGGTAGAGGCGGCTGTTAGCATCATGCTGAGGGCCGACACAAACAACATCGGAAGAGCCAGCCACAAGTTGGGGGCAAATGAAAACGCAATCAAAGTAACGCTGGCCACCCCAGCACTCCAACCAATCACTTTAAAAAGTCCTCGAATGTTGTTGCGAGAAGCCAAATAAAGCATGCCACACACCGCACCCAAGCCAGCAGCGCTGTAAAGCAAACCCAAAGTTCGGGAATCGCCGTGAAATTTTTCACTTGCAAACCAGGGCATCAAAGAACCATAAGATTGCAAGCTGAAACTGCTGATGGCCAGCAGGATCAAGGCGCACCGGCTAGGGAAAAAACCATAGGCATATTCCATTCCCACCAGTAACTGCCGAACCATTCCCGCGTGATTTTGGGTAACAACGCGTTGGGCAATCTGCGTAGCTTTCAACGCGAACAATACCGCCAAGCGCATCACGCTATTGACAGCAAAACTCCAGACTTCCCCAAACGTAGCAGTGATCAGACCACCTAACATAGGGCCCAGAAAACGCGCACCATTCATCACCGTGGAATTAAGCGCTATTGCATTGGTCAACTCTTGACGGTTGGGCAGCAACTTGGAGATCAAAGCTTGCCGGGCGGGCGCATCAAAGGCATTGCCTAAGCCCAACACCACATTGCCCGCCACCACATGCCATGCTTCAATGTGGCCACTGACCATGAGGCTGAGCATGACCAAAGATTGCAACATGGCCAGTGAATTGGTGGCAAACAAAAGGCGGCGCACATCTAAACGGTCAATCAAGACGCCTGCAAACGGTGTGATGACCAACATGGGAATTTGCAAACTGAATGCTGCCAGACCCAGCATCAGTGTGGATTCAGACAGACGATAGACCAGCCAACTGGTGGCGACCAATTGAATCCAATTGCCAATTTGAGACGTACCCTGCCCCAAAATGAAAAGGCGAAAGTTGCGATGCTGGAGCGCACGCAGACTGTTCGGCAATTTCATGGGGATTCTTTCAAGGCTAGCTTCTGAGATATTCAAATCATTCTAGTGTCTTCGGAATGGCAAAATGAGTCGCATTCCAAAACCTCACAAATAGGCATAGTCTTATGATTCAAAGATTCGATGTTGGCACGCGTTTGTCCGAAATGGCCATCCACAACGGTGTGGTTTATCTGGCCGGTCAAATACCAGAAGACCCTCATCTCGGCATTGAAGGTCAAACACAGCAAGTATTGGACGCTATTGACAAATTGCTAGCGCGGGCAGGCAGCGATAAAAGCAAACTGCTGATGGTTCAAATATTTTTAGTCGACTTGAAAGACTTTGAAGGGATGAACAAAGTCTGGGATGCATGGGTTGTGCCGGGCCACACACCGCCACGCGCTACTGTGCAAGCAAATCTTGCATCTCCCAAGTGGCGCTTAGAAGTAGTGGCCACTGCTGCCGTCTAAACGGCAGTTTGTTTCATTTGGGATTCGCTGGGCAAAAACAGCACGATGAGTGCGCCTAGCGCAGCCACGCATGAAGCAGCCACCATCAAATGCGTAAAGCCCGATGCTTTAACAAAAGGCCCTAGCGAATAGACCGCGATCGAGCTGATGCCAAATGAGATGGCAATGCGGGTGCCACTCACGCGCGAGCGCATGGTGTCGTCAATGTAACGGACCACCATGGTGTCGCTGAAAGGAATTGCCGCAAAAACCATCACCATATAACCAATGGCAGCCACATACCAAGCCCACCCATCGGTTTGAGATGCAACGGCAAAACTCACAATTTGCAAAAACAACACGCTGAAAAACAAAGGCTTTACAGGCAACCAATCCAGCAATCGGCCCACAACCAATTGGGCCACGGAAGCAAGCGCATAAATGATGGCCAACAACATGCCTAGGCGCGATGGCTCAGACACCAACCCATTCAAACGCTCGGCCAACAGTTGTGCGTTGCCATTGGTGGTGATGTTGAACAAAAGGCTGGTGGTGGTGGATGTTGCCACCATTACCACAAAGGTTCTCCATGCCAGATGCTTGGGCAACTGGCGCACAGTAGATTTTTTCTTGGCTGGCGCAGAAGTTTGATTGGGAGCGGCCCATGCAAACAACAGGCCGCAGAAAATCGATACGACACCAGGGACAAAGAAAGCCATGCGCCATCCCTGCCAAGCCACCAGGAAACCTGTAGACAAAGCGGCCATGGCAATGCCTAAATTACCTGCCAGGCCATTGACCCCAATCGTTAGCCCCGGACGCTCAGATTTTTGAACAAGCATGGGAATTCCAACAGGGTGATAAATGGCGGAAAAGATACCCAACACAGTTAAAGCAATGGCCATTTGCATCGGCGATTGCGTCAATGCCACAGCCATGGCAGACAAACCCATGCCAAAGAAGAAAACCAACATCATTTGGCGACGCCCCCACAAGTCGCCTAAGCGTCCCGCTGGAATGGAGCCCAAACCAAACATGACAAAGGCACCCACGGTGTAGGGCATCATGTCCTCCCATCTTCCAACGCCAAACTCTGTGGCAATGGCCCCGACCGCTGTGGCGAAGATCAATAAAAACAAATGATCTAAAGCGTGGCCGATGTTCAGAAGCAATGATGCAATTTTGGGCATGCTGTTTGGGC
>JBEDKQ010000128.1:0-6136 GCA_041172085.1 Pseudomonadota bacterium
AAGCAAGGTTTTGCCAAAGGCATGAAGCTGTATTTTGAACGGCACGATGGTCAGGCTGTGACATGCGACGACTTCGCTCAGGCCATCGCAGACGCCAACCCAGATTCCCCTTTGGCACAACAGTTGACTCAGTTCAAACGTTGGTACAGCCAGGCTGGTACGCCGAGAATTCAAGCCACCGGCAACTATGACAGCAGTGCCAAAACCTTCACCTTAACACTGTCACAAAGTTGCGCACCCACACCAGACCAAAACGTTAAAGAGCCCTTTGTCATCCCTGTTACTGTGGGTCTTTTGAGCGAAACAGGTCAATCTTTCAATGTGCAACTGCAAGGCGTGCAACTGCAAGGCGAATCTGGCGCTGCCACTCAAAGCAAAACTTTGGTGCTTAACCAAGCAACACAAAGCTTTGTATTTGAAAACATCGACAGTGCGCCTACACCTTCACTGCTTCGCAATTTCAGCGCGCCCGTCAATTTGGACTGCGCCCTGTCAGACACACAGTGGCTCACATTGTTGGCAAACGATCCAGATGCATTCAACCGCTGGGAAGCAGGCCAACGCTTGGCCGTTCAAGCTGCACTTCGCTTTATTCGCGGTGGCGGCAATCTGCAAACAGAAAATGTGCTGGGCAACGACTACCTTGAGGCCATGCGCGCGGTTCTAAACCACGGCGATCTAGATGCCGCCTTCAAAGAGTTGGTATTGACCCTGCCATCCGAAACTTACATTTCGGAACAACTTGAATCGGTTGATCCGCAACTTGTCCATGCAGTTCGAGAAGCCATGAAATTGCAATTGGCAACCAGTTTGTTCACCGATTGGCAAACAAGCTACGAACAAAACCGCGTGCTGGGTGCTTACTCGCCTGATGCTATTTCAAGTGGCAAACGCGCGCTTAGCGGCATGGCCCTCAGCATGCTTTGCCTTGCGGCGCAACATCAAGGAACAACAGTTTGGCCAGGCAAAGCCCTGCAAGCCTTCAAAGATGCGCACAACATGACCGACCGGTTCAACGCATTGATTGCCTTGGTGGGCAGTGGTCATGAATTGGCAGCAACAGCCTTGGCCCAGTTCCATGCTTTGTTCAAGCATGAAGATTTGGTCATCGACAAATGGTTTGGCTTACAAGCGAGTGCACCCGATCGTGCCGGCCATATTTTGCCCATCGTGCGACAACTCATGCAGCACGCAGACTTCAACTTGCGCAACCCCAATCGCGCACGCAGTTTGATTTTCAGCTATTGCAGCGCCAACCCAGGGGGCTTTCACCGCACCGATGCGGCAGGCTATGTTTTCTGGAGCGAAAGAGTGATTGAGCTCGATGCCATCAATCCTCAGGTTGCCGCCAGACTGGCGCGTGCCATGGACCGCTGGCGCAAGTTGGCAGAACCTTACCGTCAAGCAGCCAAAGCTGCGATTGAACGCGTTGCTGCCAAATCCGATTTGAGCAACGATGTACGAGAAGTCGTTACACGTGCATTGGCCGAATAACATCAAGTCAAACTGGAATCATTTTCATGTCGCAAAAAATTTCGCTGTCACGCTACTTGGTGGAACAACAACGCAGCAAAGGCAATATTCCTTCTCAATTGCGTCTGTTGTTAGAAGTGGTGGCTCGCGCTTGCAAAAGCATCAGCCACGCTGTCAACAAAGGTGCCCTGGGTGGCGTCTTGGGCAGCGCTGACATTGAGAATATACAAGGCGAAATTCAAAAGAAATTGGACATCATTGCCAACGAAGTACTGATTGAAGCCAATGAATGGGGTGGCCATTTGGCGGCCATGGCCTCTGAAGAAATGGAAACCATTCATCTGGTGCCTAATCGATACCCGCAAGGTGAATATTTGCTTATGTTCGACCCATTGGATGGTTCTAGCAACATCGATGTGAACGTCAGCATTGGCACTATTTTCAGTGTTCTTAAAAAACCTGAAGCCCAACACGCAATCAGTGAACAAGATTTTTTGCAATCCGGCCAAAATCAAGTCGCCGCGGGATATTGCATCTATGGTCCACAAACCACATTGGTTCTAACTGTTGGCGATGGCGTGGCCATGTTCACTTTGGATCGCGAGCAAGGCTCCTTTGTGTTAACCCAAGAGAACGTCCGCATCCCGCAAGACACCAAAGAGTTTGCCATCAACATGAGCAACATGCGGCATTGGGATACACCCGTCAAACGCTATATTGACGAATGCCTGCAAGGTCAAGACGGCATCCGCGGCAAAGACTTCAACATGCGTTGGATTGCCAGCATGGTGGCAGACGTCCATCGCATTCTGACCCGGGGCGGTATTTTCTTGTATCCATGGGACAAACGTGAACCCCATAAAGCCGGCAAATTGCGCCTCATGTACGAAGCCAACCCCATGAGTTGGTTGATTGAGCAAGCAGGTGGTGCATCCACCAATGGCCGTGAAAGAATTTTGGACCTTCAACCTCAGCAACTGCATGAACGCGTGAGTGTCATCTTGGGCTCCAAAAATGAGGTGGAGCGCGTCACACGCTATCACCTCGAAGCTTAAGGGCTACGCTTGCAAAGAAGCAATTGGGTTGGCCGGACATCGACGCAGATTAACAAACAGCGTCAGTTGGGAATTCCTCCTAACTGTATTTGGATCTTTTCTTACTCACCACAATTGCCTGCAAGCGCCTGGCCGGCCTTAAGGCAACAACTGACTTTGATGGGTTTTGACATCAAACGTCTCGAAAAAACACCTCAAAACTGAGCATTGAAGTCTAGATGCGATAGCATTCCATTCGTCGTGCACGCTTGCATTGAGTTGCAAAGTCATGACACCACACTGCTGTCAATTTAGGAGGCCCCATGAAAAATCGTTTCTCTCTTGCCATGATTGCGACTTGCTTCACCCTGTGCAGTGCCAGCACTGTCATGGCCCAAGCTACCGACCCTGCTGTTAAAAAGTCTGAATCAGGCATTTGCCACGACAAATCCAGCACCAGCTACAACGTCACTAAAAAGTTTGAAGCATTTGCCAACATGGATGCATGCTTAAAGAGTGGGGGCCGGGCGCCAGCCAATGCAGCGGCTGAAGTCGTGGTGAAAAAATCTGACAGCGGTATCTGCCACGACAAGAGCAGCACCAGCTTCGAAAAAACCCAAAAGTTCACACCCTTCAAGACACTGGACGAGTGCGTCAAAAGCGGTGGCACTTTGCCTAAGAAGTAAAAGAAGCACAAACAATCTGCCGCCATAAATCCGCGGCAGATTCACGTCGCGTATGTCGTTCAGGCCCCTGAAATTACATAGGCTCCTCAATCAAAGGCACTGAATTTGTGGTGTCTGTTTTCGCAGCCCCTTCGGCAGGCTGATTTCCAAATGCGACAGTCCTGAATATTTCACGCAGCATTTTCTTCTCTTGAAGAGTCAGTGCTCGTGTTAAGCGGTGCCGCATGCGAAGCAACAGTTGACGATCGACTTCTTGGGGAATTCCGCGGTTGATATGCAGTTCATCTCGCAATTCCTCGCGCTTGTCTTCTGGCTCATCGTCCCACCATGAAACAATCACTTCGGTCATAGACTGTCGAACAAGCTCAGGGTCTTCTGTTGCAGCATTGGCCTCTTTGCTTGGCGCACCCTGCAAAATTTCAGCCAAAGCTTTGGACTGCACAACAATGCGGCGGTCCGCTTGCGACAACAAACGCCCCCAACCTGCATCGGTCTGATGGAGCTTGACCATGTTGCGCGCAGCATCGTCAGCCAAGATGTGAACGGCCAAGCCTGTTAATTGCGCACTGTCGATCGCTGTTAATAATCTCTCATCGTCTGAAGCGAGCAACACATGCTCACAGGCTTTGTTTTCAGCCAATCGGCTTAGATCTTGTCCCATGCTCATGAGCAAGGAGATGCCTCCGTCAAGGTCATGCGAAAGTACTTTGCGAACAATCTGCCCCTCCACATCAAGCGACTCTGGCTCCTCGGCATACCAATAGATCCGACGAATGTCCAGATCCAGTCCAGCATTTGAAAGGGCTTCTGTCAAAAAGTGAGACAGACCCTGTCGATTGACCGTTTCTTGCTTTGCATGGTTTTGTGTGTGTTGCGCAAGCCAGGCCAAAAAACGTGCATCCACCAAGGCGATGCACCTCTCGTTGCTGGCATGGTTGTGATTTCGATGCGCTTCTTTTGAAGCATGAGAAAAATATTCGCGTTTCATCGCAGCCTTTGATTCATAAAATAAAAATTAGCCAGTCAGACCATTAGGTTTGACCTCGCGTAGTGGGTCTGCGAACCCGACATCATTTTACAGATGAGATGAGCTTTCAAAAGCATTAAACTTCTTGTTTATTTGACATAGATCCAAGCCTCTTTACATTTCCAATTACTTATGACTCACTACGATATTTACGCCATTGGCAATGCATTGGTCGACTCCGAATACGAAGTTTCTGATGCCCTTCTTCAATCCATGGGCGTTAGCAAGCGCCACATGACGTTGATCGATACACCTCAACGTGCAGAACTGTTGGGTCATGTGAAGCATGTTCAACCTCGACAGACAGGCGGAGGCTCAGCAGGCAATACAGTGGTGGCTTTGGCCCAATTGGGAGGCCGCGCTTTTTATTCATGCAAAGTAGCACATGACAGCTTGGGAGACTTCTATGTCAAAGATCTGCAAGCCCAAGGTGTAGACACCAACCTCACACACACCAGAGCCTCGGAAGGTCAAACTGGCAGCTGCATGGTGCTGGTCACCCCTGATGCCGAAAGAAGCATGTGCACATTCTTAGGTGTCTCGGCCGAATTAGATGACACAGCACTGCAACCACAAGCCATTGCAAAATCCAAAATCTATTACATGGAAGGCTACTTGGCAGCCTCACCCACAGGTTTGGCAGCTGCGTTAAAGGGCCGACAAATAGCCCAAGATGCAGGTGTGGCATTGGCCCTGACCCTCAGCGATGTCAGCATGATTCAATTTTGCAAGTCTGGCTTGGACGCCATGCTGGGCGATGGTGTTGATTACTTGTTTTGCAATCAAGAGGAAGCGCAAGTATGGTGCGGCACAGAAGACCTTGAAGCGGTTAAAACATCGCTTAAGAAATTAGCCAAAATGGTTTGTCTAACGCGAGGCCCTGAAGGCTGTGAAATACTCACAGCCGATGCAGCTTGGTCCGTACCTGCAGACAAGGTTAAAGCAATTGACACCAACGGTGCAGGCGATATGTTTGCTGGCGCCTTTTTATACGCCATCACGCGGGGCTATTCGCCTGAACGTGCAGCAAACTTAGGCAACCATGCAGCAGCAGCAGTTGTCAGCCAACATGGCAATCGACTGACTCTGGGTCAGCTGAGTACCATCAAGGCTTACGCCTTGCCTCCGATCAAATAAAAGCAGCTGCTATCAATAGGTTTGAGCTTGCGCCAAAGGTGATGCCGCTGCATCTTTGGCAGCCAAGACGGGCGTATCAATCCCTTCGGGCAACGGCCAATCAATGGCCAAGTCAGGATCGTTCCAAAGCAAACTGCGCTCGTGCTTTGGATGCCAATAGTCGGTGGTTTTGTACAAAAATTCTGCAGACTCGCTCAATACCAAGAAACCATGCGCAAAGCCCGGAGGCACCCACATTTGTTTGGCATTTTCTGCACTCAAATGGCAGCTGGCCCATTGGCCAAAAGTCGGGGAATTTTTTCGCATGTCAACAGCGACATCAAAGACTTCGCCTTGGGTGACACGAACCAATTTTCCTTGTGCATGTTCAATTTGGTAGTGCAGGCCACGCAACACACCGCGAGCAGATTTGCTGTGGTTGTCTTGCACAAACTGCACTTGAAGTCCTGTGGCGTTCTCAAAGTCACGCGCATTGAAACTTTCAAAAAAGAAGCCCCTTGAATCGCCAAAAACCTGTGGTTGCAGAACCAACACTTCAGGCAAGCGCGTGGGTGTGACGGTAAAGGGCATCACTTCGCCTTTAAGAGATTTAACAAGTATTGACCGTAGCTGTTTTTAGCCAAGGGTGAGGCCAATTTTTGGAGCTGCG
The DNA here is from genome assembly GCA_041172085.1 of Pseudomonadota bacterium. GTDB lineage: Bacteria > Pseudomonadota > Gammaproteobacteria > Burkholderiales > Burkholderiaceae_C > Limnohabitans_A. Next base: position 6,007 of record JBEDKQ010000128.1, read on the forward strand.
CAGCATCAATCCAATTCTGTGCAAAGGCAATCTCCTCTGGACACGCCACCATCAATCCTTGTCTCTTTTGAAGCGTGGCAATGAATCCAGCAGCCTCTAGCAAGCTGTCGTGCGTGCCTGTATCAAGCCA
>JBEDKQ010000129.1:0-5819 GCA_041172085.1 Pseudomonadota bacterium
CACAACTCCAGAGCGCTGTTTGCATCTTGGAATGCCAAAGCCAAATGGGGTGTGTTCAGTTATCAAATTTGGTTGGCCATTGCATGGCAATTGGTCAATGTGTTTGGCAACATGGCGCGTCCGTTGGCCAATCGCATGACGCGCTACATGGCCAAGGCCTTGCGTTGCCCCAGTGCAAAGGCCGACATGCATGTGGGCATGAACGTGCCCTACGCCATGAAGTGGATGGGTACCTTGGAGGGTTTTGCGTTAGCCTGCAATGCACTCAAAATTTTGCCTACAGCACGTCCCATGTTGTACATCTATGGCAAGCGCAAACCTTTTATGTTTCATTCCGATCGATGGTTAGAAAAGATTGCATCGTATCCAGGCTCAAGGGTTGAAGGCTTTGATACGGGCCATTGGGTGATGAGCAACAAGCCAGAACAATTCAATGCGCTGCTCAAAGAATGGTTGGCTAGCGCATGAAAAAGTCCGATCCGCTGCAGCAAGTGCAAGTACCCACGGCGCTGCAATCCAGGCGCGATTGGCTCAAGTGGTCTGCAGTAGCTGCAGCGGCTGCAACGCCACTGACGTACTCAATCACGTCTGCGCAAGCATCTCTCAAGCACAACCCCTTTAGCATTGGCGTGGCCAGTGGCTCACCCAACCACCACTCGGTGGTGTTGTGGACGCGGCTCATGCCCGAAGTGATCAGCGGCGCAGCGTCGTTTGCACCCGGTGATGTCTCGGTCACGTGGGAAGTAGCCGATGACGAACACTTCAAAGTCAACCGCCGCACAGGCCAGGTCATTGCCTTGGCCACGTTGGCGCACTCGGTTCATTTGGAATTGGAAGGCTTGCAAAGCGATCGCTGGTATTTTTACCGCTTTCAATTGGGCGATGCGCAAAGCGCTGTTGGCCGCACACGCACCTTGCCACACCCCGAGGCCATGGTGCAAAAACTGCGTGTAGCCTATGCGTCCTGTCAAAGATGGGAACATGGCTATTTCAGTGCCTACCATCACATGGCCCAAGAAAACCTCGACATGGTTTTGTTCTTGGGCGATTACATCTACGAATACGCAGCTGCGGCCAACCCTGTCCGTTTGCCTACGGGTGGTTGGGTCACCAGTTTGTCCGATTACCGCAATCGGTATGCGCTGCACAAAAGCGAAAAAAGTTTGCAAGCCATGCACGCACAATGTCCTTGGTTGGTCACATGGGACGATCACGAGGTGTCCAACGACTATGCGGGTTTGGTCAGAGGTTTCAGCGGCAACATCACGCTCGATTTTGAAGCCCAACGTGCCCAAGCCTATCAAGCCTTTTACGAACACATGCCATTGCGAACCACGGCACTCACGCGCGCACTGGAAGGCTTGGCGCGGGGTGCAGAAATGCGCATATACGGCCAAGTGGCCTATGGCAAGTTGGCCAACATTTATTTGCTGGACGATCGGCAATACCGCGATCGGCAAGTGTGCAACAAAGGCTTGGGTTTTGGTTCAGGTTGGGTCGACCCAGCGCAATGTGACGAGTGGCTCAATCCAAGCAGAACGCTTTTGGGTGCACAGCAAGAGCAGTGGCTTGCTCAGTCATTTGCCAATGCACAGACTGATCAACGTGTGTGGAATGTCATTGCGCAGCAAACCATTTTTGGCCGACGAGATTACAAATTGGGCGCAGGCCAGTCACTCTGGAACGATGGCTGGGATGGCTATGCTGCTGCCCGTCAACGCATGACACAGTCGATGCAAAACACCACCTTGAAAAATCCTGTGCTAATTGGCGGAGATGTGCACGAAAACTGGGTGGGCCATGTCATGGCAGATGCCAACCAAGATGACAGTGCCAAGCTGGGTGTGGAGTTTTGTGGTGCAGGCATTACAGCGCGCTCGGCTGGCAATTCAAAGATTGCCGCACGCTTGGCCGAAAACCCGCATTTCATCTTTGCCGACAGTGAACGCAAAGGCTATGGGGTGGTGGAATTTACCGCCAAACAAATTCAAACAGAGTTGCGAGTGGTAGACGATGTGCGTCAGGCGCAAACCAAAATTGAAACCTTGGCCAAGTTTGAGGTGGCGGCAGGTCAACCTCAAGTGCACCGCATCGCTTAAGCCGCAGTTTTACGGCGCAGTCGCAAAGACTTCTAGCAGCCGATCAAGGCCGCCTTCTTCAATGGCCACCATGGCTTGCTCGCGCACCTTGGGTTTTGCGTGATAGGCCACCGACAAACCAGCCACACCCATCATGGGCAAGTCGTTGGCACCATCGCCCATGGCAATGGCTTGCGCAGGCTCAATGCCCATTAGGGCGCAGGTTTGAAGCAACATCTTGCGTTTTTCTTCGCCATCGCAAATGTCCCCCCATTCTTGGTCCACCATGCGGCCAGTCAACTCGCCATTCACCACTTCCAGCACGTTGGAGCGGGTCCAGTCAATGCCCAAGCGATCGCGCACATGGTCTGTGAAAAAGGTAAAGCCACCCGACACCAGCAAGACTTTCATGCCCGCTGCTTGGCAGGCTTTGACCAATTTTTCTGCACCGGGGTTCAGTTGCAGTCTGTTGTTCAAGACTTCTGCCATGTGCGCCACTGTTACGCCCTTGAGCAAGGCCACACGTTTGCGCAAGCTGTCTTTGTAGTCGGTAATTTCGCCGCGCATGGCGGCTTCTGTGATGGCGGCCACTTCGGCTTTGCGGCCTGCAGCATCGGCTATTTCGTCCACGCATTCAATGTTGATCAGGGTGGAGTCCATGTCAAAAGCGATCAGCTTGAATTGGCTCAGTTGCAAAGGCGCTGTGAAGCCTTTGAGGGTCATGCCTTGAAAGCTTTGGGGGGTGCCCATGATTTATCCTTCCACTTTCTCTAATTTGGGTTGCCCTAAGGACCGCAAAATATCTCGCACCATTTGGGCGCGGGCTTTGGGGTCGGGCAGTTCACGCTCAATGCGCAACTTGTCGTTGCCGGCCAATTGAATGTGTTTGTTCTTTTGAATCAGCTCAATGATGCGCATGGGCTCAATGGGCGGGTTGGGCTTGAAGCTGATCACAATGACGCCAGGTGACGCATCCACTTTGACCACGCCATAAGGCACGCTCAGAACGCGCAAACGATGCACGTCCAACAGGGTTTGCGCTTGCGCTGGCAGCTTGCCGAAGCGGTCCACAATTTCTTCAAGCAGACTGTCAATTTGGTCTGAGGTTTTGGCAGTGGCCAATTTTTTGTAGAAAGACAAGCGCAAGTGCACGTCGCCGCAGTAATCATTGGGCAGCAGAGCAGGCGAATGCAAATTGATGTCGGTGGCCGCAGACAAGGGGCTGAGCAAGTCGGGCTCTTTGCCGGCCTTTAAACAGCGCACCGCTTCGTTCAACATCTCGTTGTACAGTTGAAAACCAATCTCTAGCATGTTGCCGCTTTGGTTTTCGCCCAACACTTCGCCCGCACCGCGAATTTCCAAATCGTGCATGGCCAAATAAAAGCCACTGCCCAGTTCTTCCATTTGCTGAATGGCGTCCAAACGCTGTGAAGCTTGCTTAGTGAGGCCATCAATTTCGGGCACCATCAAATAGGCATAGGCTTGGTGATGGCTTCGGCCCACACGTCCGCGCAATTGGTGCAACTGGGCCAAGCCAAATTTGTCGGCACGCGAAATCACAATGGTGTTGGCTGTGGGTACGTCAATGCCCGTCTCGATGATGGTGGAGCACAGCAAGATGTTGTAACGCTGCGCCACAAAATCGCGCATCACTTTTTCCAAATCACGCTCGGGCATTTGGCCATGGGCCACGGCAATGCGCGCTTCGGGCAATATCTCTTCTAGCTTTTGGCGGCGGTTCTCGATGGTCTCTACTTCGTTGTGCAAGAAGTAAACCTGACCGCCCCGTTTCAGTTCGCGCAGCACCGCCTCGCGTATCACGCCAGTGCCTTCGTTGCGCACAAAAGTTTTGATGGCCAAGCGGCGCTGGGGCGCTGTGGCAATCACGCTCAAATCGCGAATGCCTTCAAGCGCCATGCCCAAAGTGCGCGGAATGGGTGTGGCCGTTAAGGTCAGAACATCTACTTCGGCGCGCATGGCCTTCATGGCTTCTTTGTGGCGCACACCAAAGCGGTGTTCTTCGTCGATGACCAAGAGGCCCAAGTTTTTAAACTTAGTGGACTCGCTCAACAATTTGTGCGTGCCCACCACAATGTCCACGGTGCCATCGGCCAAACCCTTGAGTGCTTCGGTCACTTCTTTGCCAGAGCGGAAGCGCGACACTTCTGCCACCTTCACCGGCCATTTAGAAAAACGATCTTTTAAGGTTTGAAAGTGTTGTTCTGCCAGCAAGGTGGTAGGCGCCAAGATGGCCACTTGCTTGCCGCCCGTCACGGCCACAAAGGCGGCACGCAAAGCCACTTCGGTTTTGCCAAAACCCACATCGCCGCACACCAGGCGGTCCATGGGGCGAGGGCTGATCATGTCTTGAATGACCGCATGAATGGCGGCATTTTGATCGGCGGTTTCTTGAAAGCCAAAGTCGTTGGCAAAAACTTCGTAATCTTGCGGGCTGTATCTAAAGGGGTGGCCTTCGCGTGCAGCTCGCCTTGCATAGATGTTCAACAACTCGGCGGCAGAATCGCGCACTTGTTCGGCTGCTTTGCGTTTGGCTTTTTCCCACTGGCCACTGCCCAAGCGGTGCAGGGGTGCCTCGTCGGCACTCACGCCGGTATAGCGGCCAATCAGTTGCAATTGGCTGACGGGTACATACAGCGTGGCCTTGTCGGCATATTCCAAATGCAAAAACTCTTGTAGCGCAGGTGTGCCGTCTGGATTCTTCTCGCCCAAATCCATGTTGACCAAACCGCGATAACGGCCAATGCCGTGGGCGTTGTGCACCACAGGGTCGCCTACATTGAGCTCGGACAAATCCTTGATGAGTGCTTCAACATCACTAACTTGTTCTTGTTTTTTGCGCCTGCGCGTGGTGATGCCCGCAGCAAACAATTCGGTCTCGGTGACCAAATCGATACCGGCTTCAAACCAATGGAAGCCCGCGTTCAAAGCCGCCGTGGCAATGCCCACTTTTTCGTCGCTGGCCTGGAACTCTTGCAGATCATCAAAGGCTGGTGGGTTGAGGCCACTGGCACGTAGAAAATCAAGCAAGCTCTCACGTCTGCCAGAGCTCTCGGCCAGAATCAAGACACGGTTGGCAGTGTTGCGAATGTGCGATTGCAGTTTTGCCAAAGGCTCTTCGGCACCACGGACCACTGTCAGGTCGGGGAGGGTCTGCGCAAGCGTGTTGTCTACCCCAGCATCGGCACTTTGGCGCAGTGCCAATTGGGCATGCTGATTGGCACCGGTGTAAAACTGCTCAGCCGACAAGAACAAAGCTTCAGGCGGCAAAGCCGGACGCTCAGGGTCACCTTGCACCAATCGATAACGGTCCTTGGTGTCTTGCCAGAAGCGCTGAAAAGCAGGTTCTAAATCGCCATGCAGCACCAGTGTGGCGGGCGCATCGGTTCCCGCACCCAAGTAGTCAAACACCGTAGCGGTTTCTTCAAAGAACAAAGGCAGGTAGTACTCAATGCCCGCAGTGGCCACCCCATTGCCCATGTCTTTGTAAATGCGGCTTTTGGTGGGGTCGCCCTCTAACAACTCACGCCAGCGACCTCTGAACTTGCCGCGCGCCGCTTCGTCCATTGGAAATTCGCGACCAGGTAACAAACGCACCTCGGGCACGGGGTACAAACTGCGCTGCGTGTCGGGGTCGAAGGTGCGGATGGAGTCAATTTCGTTGTCAAACAAATCGACGCGGTAGGGCACTTGCGACCCCATCGGGAACAAATCAATCAGGCC
>JBEDKQ010000130.1:0-5943 GCA_041172085.1 Pseudomonadota bacterium
TGTTTGAACGACGAGCCAACATGGATTGATGCTTTGGCGCATATTTGCGAACAACACATGCAAGGGTGGCCGACATCTGCGCAGGCCGTCAGATCACAAGCAGACGCATTAGCGCAATCGCGCCAGTTGGCTCTTGAACTGGGCGCCAAAGATTAGGGCTTTGCCCTGAAATGCAGGGTGGGCTTGGGTTGGCATGACTGGCGTGGCTCAGGCCTGTAGCAAGCCCATGGCAACCAAGTCGCGCCTTACCTGCGCAGGCTCATCAAAGCGCAACCCCGTCCAGCCATGGGCATGGGCTGCATCGATGTTGTGCTGCACATCGTCAATGAAAACTGTGTCTTTGCCTGACTGCTGCACATCGTCAATGAAAACTGTGTCTTTGCCTGACACACCAAACCGTTGATTGGCACTTTGAAAGATGGGCAACTGCGGTTTAATTTGCTGGATGCGCGCCGAAAAAATACCATCTGAAAAATACCTGAAAAAATCGTTTGTGCGTTCTAAATGATCCGCATAGCCTGCCGGCATGTTGGACAAAAAATAAAGCGGATGCCCTGCTGCTTTCAAATCTGAAATGATCTCGACAGTGCCCTTTTGGGGCACCATGTGAGGCGGAATACTGGCAATCAGCAAGTGCATGTCGGCCTCAGGAATGCCGACGCGTTTTGAGATTTTGGTGGCCAACGCATCAGGCTCAATCAGACCCAAATCGAACTGTGCCCAATCACTCAGAGGATTGAAACTTTCAAAAATTTGATCTGCCCATTTTTGGGCAGCCACTTTATCGGGTGCACGCTCTGGAAAAATGGCTTGTAACAATTCCAAAGGTTTCCATTTGAAAACGACACCCCCTAAATCAAATACGATTGCCATGAAATACTTTCAAACATCAATACTGTGAAACTACTGACACGCCGCGTCCGGTCAGGGACAAACCCAGAGTCATGCCCAAAGACCAATCGTGTGACAAGTCAGAGGTGACCACAAACAAGGACCCCAGTTCGGTGTCAAATGTCAGCTCTAGCGTACTGCCCAAATAAGCTTTCTTTTGCAGGACACCCGTGAATGATGCACCTTGCGCTGACACCACGGTCCACGCTTCAGGACGAATTGCAGCAGTGACGGCCCCCTCTTTTACATGCTGACGGGCTTGGAATTGCAAGGGCCCCACACTGACTTGGCCTTGCGCGTTGACCTTGCCTTGGAACAACATGGCTTCACCCATGAAACCTGCCACAAACTCTGAAACAGGGCGTTCGTACAAATCTTCAGGACTACCAGCCTGTGCAATGGTGCCCGCGTCCATCACGATGATCTGATCGCTGACGGCCAAGGCTTCACTTTGATCGTGCGTCACATATGCCACAGTCAAACCCAAGCGTTGCTGCAAGCCGCGAATTTCATCTCGCATTGAACGCCGCAAGCGCGCATCCAAATTGGACAAGGGTTCATCAAACAACAACACCGAAGGCTCTAGGACCAAGGCTCGCGCCACAGCCACACGCTGTTGCTGCCCCCCTGACAACTCACTGGGAAGTCGATTGTCAAAACCTTTGAGGCCCACATTTTCTAAGGCGACATGCGCGCGCTCAGTTGCTTCAGACACAGACACGCCACTCACCTTGAGGCCATAGCGCACGTTGTCAATCACAGTCATGTGGGGAAACAAAGCATAGCTTTGAAACACCATGCTCACATTGCGTTCGGCAGGCCCCAAATTCGTCACGTCTTGGCCATCAATCAAAATTTGGCCGCCACTGACAGTTTCCAATCCTGCGATCATTCGCAAAGTGGTAGTCTTGCCGCAGCCAGAAGGACCCAGCAAGGTTGTCAGCGACCCTTTAGGCACCACAAAATCAATGCCTTTGACCACCATGGGTGCATCACCTTCGCCATAGCGTTTGGACACTTGGCGAAATTCAATGCCAGCAAAGGCTGTTTGTAAAACAGTGGTCATGTAGATGCTTTCATTTCTCTGCGTCCCAACTCGCGGTTGCCGACCCACCGCTGAATGGCCACGGTGATGAAGCCCATGAGCGCCATCAGCACCGTGCAATAAGCCAGCGCTACACCATAGTCGCCATTGCCCACTCGGCCAATGATGTAAGTGGTGGCCAATTCGTACTTGGCAGTGACCAAGAAAATGACCGCGGACACTGTGGTCATGGATCGAACAAAACTGTAAATGAGTGCTGCCACCAAAGCGGGCTTCAGCAAGGGCAAGATCACTTCACGAATTGTGGTGAGTGTGCTAGCGCGCAACATCACAGAGGCCTCGTCAAGTGAACGATCGAGTTGTTTGAACGCTGCAGTTCCCGCACGCACACCCACGGGCAAATTGCGAAAAATAAAGCAAAGCACAATGACCAAGCCCGTACCTGTGAGTTCTACTGGTGGCACATTGAAGGCCAAAATGTAGCTAACGCCTAAAACTGTACCCGGAATGGCGAAGGTCAGAAGCGCCGCAAATTCGAAGGCATTTTTGCCCTTGAACTCGGTGCGTGCCAGCAACCATGCCATGAGCAAGCCCAAGCCCGCACATACAGGCGCAGCCATGGCCGACAGGGTCAAGGTATTGAACAAAGAGTTCCAGGCGGTACCTGCCCACACCCAACCAAATTCGCCCCACTGAACATCGAAAGCTGTTTTGAAGTGGTTCAAAGTGAATGTGTAATCACGGCCCCAAGTTTGTACAAAACCACCGGCAAACGCAAAGACATAAACCACCAAGGTAAAGGCCAACCAAGGGCCCGCAATGCCGCGGCACACATTGAGAACAGCCGGTGGCAAATTGAGCGGAATACCTGCATCGCCCTTGCCAGACACCGTAGTGAACTGTGCACCACTGAGCACTTGGCGTTGAATGACAAAGACAGCCAAGGCAAACACTGTGAGCACCAAAGACAAGGCAGCGGCCATTCCCGGATCAATTGCAGCGCCCACAATGGCAAAGAAAATTTCTGTAGACAGCACCGAGAATTGACCGCCCAAAATGATGGGATTGCCAAAGTCGGCCATGCTCTCAATGAAGCCGACCAAAAAGGCATTGGCCAGTCCTGGTTTTAAAAGAGGCAAGGTAATGTGCCAAAAGGTTTGCATGCGCGTAGCGCGCAATGTTTGAGAAGCTTCTTCTAAGGACGGGCTGACACCCTGTACCACGCCCCGCATGATCATGAAGGCAATGGGCGTGAAAGCAAACATTTGGGCCAACCAAATGCCGAAGACACCATAAAACCAGCGTGTAGGCGGAATGCCAAAGGCCCATTCCAAAGCCTGATTGACCAAACCTGAGCGTCCAAACAACAAGATCAAACCCAAGCCCACCACAAAGGGCGGCGTGATGATGGGCATGAGGGCCAAAGCATTGAGGGGTTTGCCTAAACGCGTGCCACTGCGCTCAGCCCACAAAGCGATGAGCGTGCCCAGCAATGTCGTACCCGTCGCTGTGGCCAAAGCCAAGCCTAAAGTATTCCAAGCCACACCGCAGCGACTGGTCGAGTTCAAGCAAGCCAAACTCCAAATGCGCGGTGTGCCAATGCGATCCCAAACCGCCATAAGGCTCAGTTCATTGGCTTCTGAATAAAAAGCTGAGACCAAGGAGCGGCAGACGGGGTAGACCACAAATAATGCAAGCAGCACCACACACAAAGTGACAGCACTGGCGATGAACACATCGCCCCTGCAATAACCCAAACGGGCCAAGCCTGCTCCCAACAAAATGGTGAGGGGCAGCAAGACGCCGGCTGCGCCCCACCCCATGCCGTATTGACCTTGCACCAAAGGCCCCAGAGATTGCTCAATGAATTCAAAAGACCACCCTACAGCGCCAATTGCAAAACCACTGATGGCTAAACCAAGCAAACCTAACAGGGCACCGCCCACCAATAGCAAACCCTGGCGCTTAGGATGTTGCGCAACAGGAACAATAAGACCTACAAGGCAGATCAACAAGCCTGCAAAACCAAACCACAACCAGGGACGACCGTGTTGAAGCGTTTGCATGAGGGCACTGGCTGTTTCAGGGCCACCCCACACTTGGGGCAGGGCCGCAGTTAAAGAGCCTTGCTGAAGAAAATACCAAGGGAGAAAGCCAAAACTAAGGAGGCCCAAGAGGGCCCACAGGGTTAAGGCTCGCTGCGTTCGTAACGCTGCGTTCATTATTGCGGCTGGCTGTTAACTTCTTTTTCCCAGCGCTGAATCAAACGCCTGCGCTCAGCAGTTTGACCGTACTTGGCATAGTCGTAATTGATGAGCTTGATTTTTTTGAAATCGGGCACGCGTGGATCAACTTTGGTTTCTTTGTGAGAAGGCAATTGGAACTGCAAAGTGGCCGCACCCAAAGCTTGTGCAGAAGGCGTCAGCGCCCATTCGTAAAACTGCTTGGCTGCGGCCAGGTTGCGTGAACCTTTGACAATGGACATGGAGCCAATTTCGGCGCCAGTGCCATCGGCAGGTGTGATGGTTTCAATGGGGAAACCTTGGGCTTTTTCACCAGGGCCGTCGTGCACAAAACTGATAGACACAGTCGTTTCACCCCGCGCCACCGCTTTGATGGGCCCAGTCCCTGAACGTGTGTAGGTGCTGATGTTTTTGTGCAGCTTCTTGAGGTACTCGTAGGCTTGGTCTTCGCCCATCAATTGCACCAAGGTGGCAATCATGGTGTAGGCCGTGCCACTAGAAGCTGGATTGGCCGATTGAATCTCGCCTTTGTATTCAGGCTTGAGCAGGTCATTCCAAGTTTTGGGAATGGCCAGTTTTTTCTTAGCGAGCAACTCTGTGTTGTAACCAAAACCTAAGGGGCCTGAATAAATACCGACCGTTTTGTAGCCAGATTGTTTGGCTTGTTGTTGCGCCCAATCGTGCAATTTGGGCAAGGTGGGTGATTTGTATTCGAGCGTCAGGTTTTGCTCGGCAGCTTGCAAATGTGGGTCGCCTGTGCCGCCAAACCATACATCAGTTTTGGGATTGGCTTTTTCAGCCAAGATTTGGGCAATGGCTTCGCCAGAGCCCTTCATGGTCATGTTGACCTTGACGCCTTGGCTCTTTTCAAAAGTGACCGCAATCATGCTGCACCAAGCGGCTTGCGCGGAACAAATGACGTTGACCTCGCCGCTTTGCGCTACGGCAGAGGTGTTGGCCATGAGGCCAGAGGCGGCAAGGGCAAGGGCCAATTGACTGGCGCGGACAGATGATGATTTTTTCATTGGAAGTACTCTCGAATTCAAGTGAAGATATCTTGCGCAATTTGAGTGCTTAGAACAACAGGGAAAGCACTCATGAGGGAATGTTCATTGACCAGATGGATGCGTTTCAATGCAAGGCTTTGGTTCTCAGTCGGCCCACAATACCCGTTGGGAAGTAATAAACCGACAAGACAAATAGCAGGCCCAACCACAGCAACCAACGATCGGGCGACAGCAGCGCTGCCAGCAGTGGCCAAGCCGAGACGGCCTCGCTGGCCCACCGCAGCAAATCCTGTAAGTAACTCTGAGCCCACAAGAACAGCACCGCACCGATGGCCGAGCCGTAAATGGTGCCCATGCCCCCAATCACGACAATCAACAACACGTCCATCATAATTTCAAAACTGAGCGACGTATCGGGCCCGTTGTAGCGCAACCAAAGCGCCAACATCACGCCTGCCATGCAAGCAAACAAAGCCGACAAGACACTGGACAAGGTGCGGTACACCACCACGCGATAGCCAATGGCTTCCGCCCTGAATTCGTTTTCTCGAATGGCTTGCAAGACACGGCCAAAGGGCGAATTCACAATGCGCAGCAACATCAGGAACTGAAGCAACGCTGCTGTGAACAAGAGGTAGTAGCAAAGCAAGCGTCCGTCCAAATTCACGCCCCAGAAAGGGGTGTCACTGAACTCGGTACTGGGCAATAACAAGGCTGGCAACTTGAAACTCAAACCGTCTTCACCGCCCGTCCATTC
>JBEDKQ010000131.1:0-6688 GCA_041172085.1 Pseudomonadota bacterium
GCTTGTTTGGCAGCCTCAACGGCGTCACGTGCATCGCCATTCGCGCCATTGAAGAACAAGTTTAAAAGTACAGCACTGATAGACGCCAACAAAATTCCAGATTCAATCAATGGATGCAAGCTGTGAGGCATCCATTGTTTGAAGTTGGGTGCAATGAGGGGAATCATTCCAATGCCAATCGAGATAGCCACAATCATGGCGTTGAAAGAATTGTTTTTAAAGTCAACGTTGCTCAAGATGCGAATGCCCGTAGCGGCAACCATGCCAAACATGACCAAGCCAGCACCACCCAATACAACGGTTGGCAGGGACTCAATCAGCGCAGCCATTTTGGGCAGTAACCCAAGGGCCACCAAAATCAAACCGCCAGCGACACAAACAAAACGGCTTTTCACGCCAGTGACTGCAACCAAACCGACATTTTGAGAAAAGCTGGTGTACGGAAAAGTATTGAAGATACCGCCCAACAATGTACCCAAGCCGTCAGTTCGCAAACCACGTGTCAAGTCGGCTTGGTCGACTTTTTTGTCGGTCATTTCGCCTAAGGCCAAAAACATACCGGTTGACTCAATCATCACCACAATCATGACCAAGGTCATGGTCAAAATCAGGACAGGGTCAAATACAGGTGCACCAAAATGAAACGGCATCACGACATCAAACCAAGCAGCTTTGCCCACTTTGTCAAAATTCATCAAGCCCATTGCAGTGGCCACAATACCGCCGACGACAATGCCTAGCAACACCGAGATGTTGGCAACAAATCCCTTTGCGTATTTAGAAATCAACATGATGGTGACCAAAACCAATCCCGCAATACCAACGCCCGTTAATTCTGCGTATTTGGGGTTGGGCAACTTAGGCATCAATGCGAGATCTTTGGGTATGGCTGGCAAATTAGAACCAGGCGAACTTGCAGCCGCAGCGGCAGCCTCCAACCATTGCTTATGCTCTGGATTGACAACACTTGGCGCTGTAGGTCCGACAGGGTTTCCAAATATCCAATTGATGCCAATTCGCATCAAGCTAATGCCAATGACAGCAATGATGGTTCCAGTCACAACTGGTGGAAAAAAACGCAACATACGGCTTACAACGGGGGCAATCAGGATAGAGATCACCCCCGCCCCAATGATGGAACCAAATATCAATTGAGCCCCTAATTCTCCTGGGTTAGCGTTGGCCATGGCCACCATGGGCGCCACCGACGCAAACGTAACGCCCATCATGACTGGCAATCGGATGCCAAACCACTGAGTGGCACCCAATGACTGAATCAAAGTGACCAAGCCACAGCAGAACAAATCAGCTGAGATGAGAAATGCCACGTCTTGGGGACTGAGTTTGAGTGCGCGTCCCACAATAAGAGGAACAGCCACTGCACCTGCATACATGACCAAAACATGTTGAAGTCCCAGAGCGGCGAGCTTGCCTGTTGGTAATTTTTCATCGACTGGGTGAATTGAAATGTCACTCATGTTTGTCTCCCACATTGAGGTTTTGATTGAATGCAAGTCTCTGACTTCATTGATTGCACACCAAACTGTATACAATTTAAAAGACAAATTTGCTATGGGAAACCCTTAATTCAAGATTCGATCCGAAATTTAAATGGCTAAATTCACTTAAAGCCAACCCTGTCCAACATCTGTTGAACCTTGATTTGATTCATTCCAACAGCACTGATAGGCAAGACTTCGCTCTTGAAGTTGCCACCCGACATTGACTTCAGCGCAGCATTGTCAAAAACAATACCTTTTGCAGCGGGCCACTCATTGTTGCCATTGGCAAAATGATTTTGAGCCGATGCACTGGACAAATACTCCAAAAACTTCACAGCGTTGTCTGTGTTCTTCGAGTTTTTAGCAATGGCCCCGCCCGCTATGTTCAGATGTGTTCCCCAACTAGCTTGATTTGGAAATACCACACCGACTTTTTCTGCCATGGCCTTGTCTGCAGCGTTGTCAGACCTCATCAGCCTTGCCATGTAATAAGTATTTGTTAAGGCCACACCACATTCACCAGATGCAACACCTTTGATTTGATCTGTATCTCCGCCTGCAGGGTTGCGCGCAAAGTTAGCAACTAAGCCCTTCAACCAAGCCTCGGTTTGTTGTGGGCCCAAATGCTCTGTCATGGCGCCAAATAAACTGAGGTTGTAGGGGTGCGATCCAGAGCGAATGCATAACCTCCCTTTGAATTGTGGATTGACCAGTTTCTCGTAACTGTCGACATCTGAACTTTTGTATTTCAGTTTGTCGTAAACAATGACGCGAGCACGTGTTGACAAACCAAACCATGCGATGCCACCGTTGTCTGCTCGTTTTGCCCGTAAGTTTTCGGGTATGGCAGCTTCCAAGACTTTGGACTTGATGGGTAAAAACAAGCCATCTATCTCTGCGCGCCACAATCTGGCTGCATCCACCAGCAAGATCACATCAGCTGGAGATGCTGCACCTTCTGCCTTTAACCGCGTCAAGATGCCCGCATCGTCAGCATCAACTCGGTTGATTTTGATGCCAGTGCTTTTTGTGAAATCACTGTACAGCGCTTCATCCGTTGGGTAATGACGGGCAGAGTAAATGTTGATAGAGGGTGTCGCTGATTGCGCATGTGATTGCAGCGACATGCATCCGAGTGCCAACATGCTGATGATTGCTAAGCTTTTCTGACAGCTTGAATTGAATAATTTTTTGTTCATTTCGCTCCTCTTAAGTGCTTGAATGAACAAATTTTACATCAAATAAGAATGATTCTCATTTGCGATTGAAATAATTTTCAGGTAAATGTGACCACATGATCGACCTCTGCACGAATTCCAATCCACTCACCCAAATGGTGATCGTGATGGCTGGGTACATGCGCTAAAACGGTCTCGCCAGACTGCAAGCGCAAGGTGTATAAAAACTCTGAACCTCGGAATGCTTTGCGAACTATTTCAGCTTTGACACTTGCTGCATCATCATGAACGATGTCATCCGCTCGAAGCAAGACGTCGCAAACCGTCAGCTCTTCTGAAGAAGGATGTGACGTGGTATCCGACATGTCGAGCTCATCGGTCAATAAACCTAAGACGGTATGCACTTCAACGCGCCCCTTCACAACCGAGCGACGTCCTGGAATAAAGACGCCATGCCCAATGAACTCTGCAACAAAACGTGACGCAGGGCGGTGATACAAGTGATAAGCATCATCCCATTGCGCTAAGTGGCCATCTTGAATGACGCCAATGACATCGCCTATGGCAAAGGCTTCCATTTGGTCATGCGTGACAAAAAGCGCTGTTGCATTGGCCGCCTTCAAGATACCCCTGATTTCTACGGCCAGCCGTTCACGAAGGTCAACATCCAAGTTTGAAAAGGGCTCGTCCAATAGCAACAGGTCGGGCTTTGGCGCCAATGCACGTGCCAACGCAACCCGCTGTTGCTGGCCACCCGATAACTCATGGGGATAACGGTTTTGTACTTCGGCAAGTCCAACCAGTTGAAGAACTTCTTCTATGCGTTGCGCTTTCGAAATGGCACTTTGACCATGCAACCCAAAAGCAATGTTGCCCGCTACGGTAAGGTGTGGAAACAAAGCATAGTCTTGGAAGACCATGCCCATTCGCCTGTTTTCTGGCGCCGCCGTTATGCCAGGCTGGCTAACTACGCGATCGGAGAGTTCGATCTGCCCTGCAGAAACAGGCTCTAAGCCTGCGATGGCGCGCAATAAGCTGGTTTTGCCGCAACCTGAAGGTCCTATGAGAACGCCAATTTGACCTGCTTGAAGAACCAGCGAGACGCCCTGAACCGCAGGCTTTTGTTGGCCAGCGTAGCGCACATCAACTTGTTGAAGGGTCAAGAACATAAAGTAGATTGTAAGGAATGCAAGGCCGTTTAAAAGCCATCACCTGTGCAAGGTCCTTACAATTATCGGGTTGGTACATCTGAACGCCCGTGTTGATGTAGCCATCTTATTCTGGAATATGCTCATGTTTGCACCCCGAATTCGTTCGGTTCTATTCAGCCTGATCGCCTTGATCATTTGCCTACCTGTGGTGGCTTTGCTCTTGTCTTGGCTGGAATGGAATGCAACATCGGTTCAAGTCATGCAAGAAATGGCACAAACCGTCTTGCCAGATTACGTCTTGACCAGTTTGATCTTGTGCATAGGCGTGGCAACAGGGGTTACAGTTTTAGGCACCAGCACTGCGGCAGCCGTCACTTTGTTTAGATTTCCTGGACGCAGTTTTTTTGAATGGGCCTTGCTTCTTCCCATGGCCATGCCCGCTTATGTCGTAGCTTATGCTTACACAGATTTTTTGCAGTTCAGTGGCCCCTTGCAAAACTTCATTCGACATCAGACAGGTGCAGAAGGTCGGGTCTTCCCTGAAATTCGAAGTTTGGGAGGTGCCATCCTCGTCTTTTCTTTAGCCCTCTATCCCTACGTCTATTTATTGGCCAGAACGGCCTTAAGTGAACGCGCATCGCAATTGATGGAAGCCGCACGAATGTTGGGGGCGCCGCTTCAAAGGCGAATTTTAGAAGTCGCCATTCCTTTGGCACGTCCTGCGGTCGCTGCTGGCATTGCTCTGGCACTCATGGAAACATTGGCAGACTTTGGGGTGTCAAGTTATTTTGGAATTCAAACTTTCACCGCAGGTGTCTACAAAGCATGGCTGGTGATGGACAATCGCATAGCCGCAGCGCAGTTGGCCACACTGCTTTTGGGTACAGTCATGTTGTTACTTCAACTTGAAAAAAAAGCCCAAGCCCGTATGCGATTTAGCAGCATGAGAACTGGTGTTTATTCAACTTCAGATGCTCAGCCAACCGCACTCATTGGGGCAAAAGGACTGGCCTTAACAGCATGGTGCGCCCTCCCCTTGTTTTTGGGTTTTGCACTGCCGGTTCTACTCATGCTGAGGCCATTGATTGCCTCTGACATCGACATTCCCTGGGGCCGTTTCTTCAATTGGTCAATCAACAGTTTGCAATTGGGTCTTGTGACAGCCCTCTTGGCAGTGATGGCCGCTTTGGTACTGAGTTTCAACTCAAGAAGCAAACCCGATGTTTTTTCACGAACAGCCACCATTTTGGTTGGGCTTGGCTATGCCATCCCCGGTGCAGTGGTCGTGGTGGGTTTGTTGCTACCCGCCATGTGGTTGCAGCATTACTGGCCAAGCTGGCAGCTTGGCTACTGGCTCACCGCAACTGTGCTCGGACTCATTTGGGCATACTTGGTTAGATTTTGCGCTGTTGCACTTCAATCGGTGCAAAGCGGCTATGCACGAATCCCCATTAGCTTGGACGACTCTTCGCGCATGTTGGGCGTCTCTGGCTTCAAACTGCTCTCGCAAGTTCACACGCCTTTGCTAAAACGGTCCATTTTTGCAGCAACCTTGCTCGTATTTGTCGATGTGATGAAAGAACTACCCGCCACTTTGGTATTGAGACCCTTCAACACAGACACCCTGGCTGTGATGGCTTACCAATTGGCCAGAGATGAAAGACTGGGAGAAGCCGCGCTGCCCAGCTTGGCGCTCGTCTTAGTGGGCTTAATCCCAGTCATAACCAGGCTTCAACCCACCCAACCGCCGCTCACCGGAAAGACTTGACCTACAAAACAAGCCGCGGCTTCACGGCACAAATAAGCATCAAAAACGCGTCTTCTTTTGCAATGACTTACGCCCAAGCGGCACATCGCGATTGAGTCGCTCTTGGAACATGGGAGTGGTTTGTCAGTCGGATTTAGAAACGTGCCTATCTTGTCGACCGCGTAATTTTTGAGCGGACACGACAACGGCTTCTGCAGGCTTGGCTTTTGAGATATCGCCCCCCAGAGGTAGTCGTTCATGAGCCAAGCAATTAGGCCGAGCCCTGGCACCACTGGCCACATAGTCTTGAAGCAAGCTCGCTCTGGCTGTCTCAACTGGCAGTCCAAGAATCTCTGTCAGGTACAAGAACACAGCATCCACAAGCGCTTCAGGGGTTAAACCATAGGTTTTTGAAGTGCGTTGCCACAGGTCATCAGAAAAATTCATGAACGACCAAAATGAAGAATTATGGGGTGCCGCTGGCTTTAACAACAAGGGCAAACTTAATTTGAAACGACCTGAGTTGGCCACCAAATCCCAGTACTTGGCCATTCGCGTAAAGCGTTGCAATGTAAGGGCTTCAAGGTCCTTGGTTTGGCGAACCACATAAGGCGGTTGGTCGTCATAAACCATTTCAAAAGATGCGGTATGCCGAGCAATGGGCGTACCTCGCAACCGTTTCAAGATTCCCAGTTGAATTTCTTGCGGTCCAATTGCGAGCAGTCGATCGAAGCCCTGTGCAAAACTGTCAATGGTTTCACCCGGCAAGCCAAAAATCAAATCTGTATGAAGGTGGGCGTTTGAGGCGTTAATCAGCCATCTCAAATTGGCCTCCGTTTGAACGTTGTCTTGACGCCTTGAAATCAGCTTTTGAACAGTTTCATTGAAGCTCTGTATACCCACCTCAAATTGCAAAACGCCCGGTGGAAATTGCGCAATGAGGGACTTGAGCTTGTCTGGCAAATGATCGGGAATGACTTCAAAGTGGACCAACAAACCATCAACATCAGGTTCCTTCAGCTTGTCTAAAAAGAACTGAAGAATTTGCACAGATGCATCTATTTTCAAATTGAAAGTTCGGTCTACAAATTTAAAGTTACGAGCACCTCG
>JBEDKQ010000132.1:0-8783 GCA_041172085.1 Pseudomonadota bacterium
GGCAAGTTCAACCAAAACAGCTACAAAGTGTCGGGCGGTTTGCACGGCGTGGGTGTGAGCTGCGTCAACGCGCTCAGCAAGTGGTTGCGCCTCACGGTGCGCCGCGACGGCAAAGTGCATCAAATTGAATTTGCCAAAGGCTTTGTGCAAAACCGTTTGCTCGAAATGGTCGACGGCGTTGAAGTGTCGCCCATGAAGATCACGGGCGCTACCGAAAAGCGCGGCACCGAAGTTCACTTCTTGCCCGACACCGACATCTTCACGCAGAACCACGATTTCCATTACGAAATTTTGGCCAAGCGTTTGCGCGAACTCAGCTTCTTGAACAACGGTGTGCGCATTCGCCTCAAAGACGAACGCACTGGCAAAGAAGACGACTTCTCTGGCGCTGGTGGCGTGAAGGGTTTCGTTGATTTCATCAACGCCAACAAAAAAGTATTGCACCCCAATGCGTTCATCGCCATGGGCGAGCGTCCGGCCGATTCCTACGGCGGCATTCCTGGCACCAGCATTGGTGTCGAAGTGGCCATGCAGTGGAACGATGGTTACAACGAAAGCGTTTTGTGCTTCACCAACAACATTCCACAACGTGACGGCGGCACTCACCTCACCGGTTTGCGCGCGGCCATGACGCGTGTCATTGGCAAGTACATTGAGAAAAACGAAATTGCCAAAAAGCAAAAGGTTGAGGTGAGTGGCGACGACATGCGCGAAGGCTTGTGCTGCGTGCTTAGCGTGAAAGTGCCCGAGCCCAAGTTCTCCAGCCAGACCAAAGACAAGTTGGTGTCCAGCGAGGTGCGTGCACCCGTAGAAGACATCGTTGCCAAAGCCTTGGGCGACTTTTTGGAAGAGCGCCCCAACGACGCCAAAATTTTGTGCGGCAAGATTGTGGAAGCTGCGCGTGCGCGTGAAGCCGCGCGCAAAGCCCGCGAAATGACACGCCGCAAAGGCGTGCTCGACGGCATGGGCTTGCCCGGCAAATTGGCCGACTGCCAAGAAAAAGATCCCGCGCTTTGCGAAATTTACATCGTGGAGGGTGACTCCGCCGGTGGCTCTGCCAAGCAGGGCCGTGATCGTAAATTTCAAGCCATCTTGCCACTGCGCGGCAAGATCTTGAACGTGGAAAAAGCACGTTACGAAAAATTGCTCACCAGCAATGAAATCGTCACGCTCATCACAGCACTCGGTACGGGCATTGGTAAAGTCACAGCCGACTCTGGCAAGAGCGGTACCGACGACTTCAACGTCGACAAGCTGCGCTACCACCGCATCATCATCATGACCGACGCCGACGTTGACCGACGCCGACGTGGACGGCGCCCACATTCGCACTTTGTTGCTCACTTTCTTCTACCGTCAAATGCCCGACCTTGTCGAGCGCGGCCACATCTACATTGCACAGCCACCGCTCTACAAAGTGAAGGCTGGCAAAGAAGAGTTGTATTTGAAAGATGCGCCGGCACTCGATAGCTTCTTGCTCCGCATCGCATTGAAAGATGCCAGCATTGCCACCGGTGGTGCCTCACCGCAAGTGCTCAGTGGCGACACGCTCGAGTCTTTGGCGCGCAAGCACCAAGTGGCCGAAGCGGTTATTCACCGCTTGTCCAACTTCATGGACGCTGAAGCATTGCGTGCCATTGCCGATGGTGTGGCCCTCAACCTCGACAACCTCGACAACGCGGCCGAATGTGCACCTGCTTTGCAAGCCAAACTGCGTGAACTCAACACCACAGGTATTCCTGCTGAAGTGAGTGCAGAATTTGATGCGCGCACCGACAAACCGTTGCTCCGCATCAGCCGACGTCATCACGGCAACATCAAGAGCAGCGTGATTACACAAGACTTTGTGCACGGTGCCGACTATGCTGCTTTGGCCGAAGCGGCCAACACATTCCGTGGTTTGCTGGGCGAAGGCGCCAAGGTCATGCGCGGTGAAGGCGACAAGCAAAAAGAAGAAAAGACCAACGACTTCCGTCAAGCCATGCATTGGCTCATTGGCGAAGCCGAGCGCACCACCAGCCGTCAGCGTTACAAAGGCTTGGGCGAGATGAACCCCGCTCAACTGTGGGAAACCACCATGGACCCCACCGTGCGCCGTTTGTTGCGTGTGCAAATTGACGATGCCATTGAAGCCGATCGCGTGTTCACCATGCTGATGGGCGACGAGGTAGAGCCGCGTCGTAACTTCATTGAGAGCAACGCGCTGCGCGCAGGCAACATCGACATTTGATGTTCTCAGTGTCTTGGTGCAAGCCAATGACACTGCTGCCTTCCTGCTGATGTCTATCATGAGTGAAGGGTGTTGATCGTCGAGATAAGAATCTCTCGGCAGCACACTTCCGGCAATCTGCCGTACACTCGGTCAATGGACAAAAAAATGAACAAAGCACAGCCGGCTCGTCTAGAGGCAAGGATCAGCCATGATCTGCATGGCTTGCTTCGTCAAGCGGCCGAATTAGAAGGGCGCTCTGTCACTGACTTTGTGGTGGCGGCTGTGCAACAGGCTGCCAGTGATGCGTTGGCCAAGGCGCATTACATCCAACTGGCCCAAGCCGATCAAGTTCAATTTGCAAAATCATTGTTGGCGCCTGCCAAACCCAAAGCGGCTTTAAAACGTGCGTTTGAAAACAGGCGCAAGCTGTTGGACCTCACTTGAACATAGGACCTTTCAAGGTCGAAGTACTAAGGGCGGATCACCCGCGCAATGAGTTTGATTGTGGTGACGCCGACTTAGACCGGTACTTCAAAACACAAGTGACGCAAGACATCCGGCGGCATGTCGCGCATTGTTTTGTGGCGGTCAACAGCATGGGTCAAGTGGCGGGTTATTACACCTTGGCCGCTTCAAGCGTGCTGCTGGCAGACTTGCCCCAAGCGCTTGCAAAAAAATTGCCACGCTACCCCACAGTGCCAGTTGCAAGAATGGGCAGGTTGGCCGTCACTCAGTCTGCTCAACACCTAGGTTTAGGTTCTGCTTTGCTGGCAGATGCTTTGACGCGCGTGTTTCAGGCCGATGTCGCAGCCTACGCCATGGTGGTGGATGCCAAGCATGAAGAAGCTGTTCTGTTTTATGAAAAGCATGGCTTCAAACAATTGACATCTCAACCCTTGAGCTTGTGGTTACCAATGAGTGCAGTGGTCGCCTGGGTTCGTTAGCGAAAAGGCAGGCGAGATCAACAAAGGATGCCTAGCTGCGAGTGATGGCAAGCATGTCATGCCTCAACAGACTTGCGTTGTCCCGCGGTCATGGCGCTGCCCATCGAAGCCGCCATGATCAAACCTATGGCGCTGAGTTGTTGCGTGCTCAGTTGCTCTGACAGCACCAGCCAGCCAGCCAACGCACCCACAGCAGGCTCAAGACTGAGCAAGATGCTGAAGGTTTGTTTAGGCAGATGTTTGAGTGAGTACATTTCTAAGCTGTAAGGAATGGCGCTTGAAAGCAAGGCAATGCCCAAGCCTGCCAGCATCCATTCCACGTTCAACAAAGAAGAGCCCGCCACGCTAATGCCAAAGGGCGTGACCACCATGGCTGCTACCAGCATACCCATGGGTGTGGCAAAGGCGCCAATCCGATCTGCCACGCGTTGACCCAACACGATGTACATGGCCCAACAAAATCCTGCGCCCAAGGCAAAAGCGATACCCACAGGATCCAGTGCCGCCGCATTGTCGACCCCCAATTGCTGGCCCAGGGGCAAGATCAAGCCCATGCCCACGACGGCCAAAACAATCCATACAAAGTCGAGTGGTTTTTTGGAAGACCACAAGGCGACGGCCAAGGGGCCAGTGAATTCAATGGCAATGGCCAAGCCAAAGGGCACCGTTTTGATGGCGCTGTAAAACAGCAAGTTCATGATGCCCAAGGTGGCGCCAAACATCACGAGTGGCGGCGCGTCGGCCCAAGTCCATGCACGTCGCCAAGGCCGCCAAAATGCCATCAGCAGCAGCGTGGAAAAAATCAGGCGGTAGGTGGTGGTGCCTTCAGCGCCAACATGAGGAAACAAGCCTTTGGCCAGAGATGTGCCAGCACACAAGGTGATCAAACTGCCCATCAGGGCGGCCACAGGAAGAAAGGGGAATCGCAATTGTTAATTTCCAGAAGATGGGCGCATCATAGCGGTGTGTCCAATTTTTGAAAGATCCACGCCATGTCGCAAAGTAATGCCTATGCCAATTTCGCCAAAAAAGTGGCACACGTGTGCGGCAGACCTCGCACGTTCTCCATGGCGGTAGGTGTCATTGGGGTATGGATTCTCACGGGCCCTTTGTTTGCCTTTAGCGACACATGGCAGTTGGTGATTAACACGGGCACCACCATCGTCACCTTTCTCATGGTGTTCCTGATTCAAAACACCCAGAACCGGGACACGGAGGCCATTCAATTGAAGTTGGACGAATTGATTAGGGCCACACAAGGCGCGCACAACGCGCTGCTGGACTTGGAAGAGTTGGAAGAAGAAAACTTGGATGCCTTTAAACGCAAATACCAAGCCTTGGCCGAAACGGCACGGCAGCAATTGGTGCGCGGTCAGTTGGACACCGACACGCCTGAACCCTGAACTTCTAAAACAATGGGTTGACCGTGCGGCGTGCGCGCAGCGGCATCTTCCCAAGCATGCTCTAAATCATGAATTTGATCGGCCGTGCCCAATTGCTTGGCCAGCACCATGGCCTCTAGGGCATTGAGCCAGTGGCTGTAGTAAGTGGCGCCAGTGTCTGCATCGCCAGCCACTTGGGCATGCCGAATTTCTGCTGTAAGTGCCGCCGCCCATTCGGGCCAGGTGAACAAGCCCTTTTCGTGCAACTGAAGCGTCATGGCAAACGCATGTGCTTGCCATGGCTCTGAAAAGACGGTGCCATTGGCTTCTTGCACAGGCAGAGGCATTTGACCGCCGCAATGTTTTGCTATCTCTTCAAGGGTGAGGTGGGTGTTCTGCATGCGTGTGATGTCAAAGGTTTAGGCCACCGCTTCTAAATAAGATTCCCAAGCATCGATGGTCACTTCTACAGTGGGGTCGCTGAGTTCGCCCCACAGGGTGGGCCCATCAAAGACCACGGTGTAAAGCCATTCCACAGGCACGTTGAAAGGCGGCGTGGCGCGCAAGGTGTGGCCATCTGGAAACACATGTCCGCCATGCACACTCAGCACCGTGCCCTCATGGCCGCGGACATAACGTGGCAAACGGGTGTGTCCTTGTGGATGCATGTTGCGGGCGCGCACCTTTTGGCCCACTTTGAACAGGGCTGCTTGATGGATGGGGCGCTCGGTGGGGCTGCCAGCTTTCAGGGCGGCGTCCACTGTCTCTCGGGTCAGAACCTTGTTCACTTTGATCGGTGGGGATATCAGTTGTCCGTTTGCAAGTTCAGCTTGCGTGACCATGCCGCGCTCCAGCATGAGCTTTTCAAGGGCACGAATCCAAATTTCGTAGTATGTGCTGGACAAGTAGATGGCTGGCGGCAACGACTCGCGCGCCGAGCGGCTCAGGTCAATGTTCCATTGCCCGCTGGCACCCATGGCCACCGTGACCGCCATGGCCCGACTTTCCCAGGCGGCATGAAACAAGGGCTCGTTGTCTTCCAATAGAACAGGGCCAAATCCTTGTTGGCCACCCATGTCATGAACGCCGTTCATACCAGCGCCGTCCCAATCATGGCGTCGCGGGTGACCAAGCTGGCCAGTTCGGCTTGCGACAAGTGATCGGTGCCAGTTGGGCGTTTTGGCAGCACCAAATAGCGCAGCTCGGCGGTGGAGTCCCAAACGCGAATGCGCGTCGTTTCGGGCAATGCCACCCCAAAGTCTGCCAAGACTTTGCGCGGTTCCATCACGGCGCGGGAGCGATAGGCGGCACTTTTGTACCAAACAGGTGGCAGGCCCAAGATGGGCCAAGGGTAGCAACTGCAAAGTGTGCAAACCACCATGTTGTGCTGCTCTGGGGTGTTTTCGACAGCCACCATGTGTTCGCCTTGACGACCCGTAAAGCCCAATGAGGCAATGGCAGCCGTGGCGTCTGTTAGCAACCAAGCCTTGAAGTCAGGCTCGGCCCAAGCCTTGGCCACCACTTGTGCGCCGTTGTGAGGACCCACTTCGGTTTCATAGGTTTCGATGATGCGGTCAATGGCCGCAGGGTCGATGTAGCCTTTTTGGGTCAACAGGGTTTCTAAGGCACGTACCCTGACGTCCATTTCACTCAAGGTGGAATGCTCATGGTCATGGTCGTGATCGTGGTTATGAGAATGGCTGGCCAAGGTCGTCTCCCGAGTTGGACAAGGTCTTTGGATGCCATCATAGCCCCGCATACAATCAGCGGTTGGCCTTTAAAGTTGGTTTCAAGCTGGCGCTAGGGTCATTACCTAAATTAATTCGTGGAGTTCTTTGATGTTCATTTCATCCGCTTTTGCCCAAACTGCCCCAGCCGCTGCCGCCGGTGGCGACATGCAATCTTCTTTGATGAGCATGTTGCCTTTGCTGTTGATGTTTGTGGTGCTGTATTTCGTCATGATTCGCCCCCAAATGAAAAAGCAAAAAGAGCACAAGGCCATGATCGATGCGTTGGCCAAAGGTGATGAAATCATCACAGCCGGTGGTTTCTTGGGCAAGGTCAGCAAGTTAGGCGACAGCTTTTTGAGCATTGAAATTGCCAATGGCGTTGAAGTTCAAATGCAGCGTTCCGCCGTCATTCAAGTCTTGCCAAAAGGCACGATCAAGTAATTGCGCAAAGTAATTGCGCAACTGGCCCAAGTTAGTTGCTTGGGTTGGCGCATTGCTCTTTTTCTCTTCTTTGAAGCGGCTGCCATCATGAACCGTTATCCGGTGTGGAAATTTGCGATCATTGTGATCGCTCTGTTGTTGGGCGTGGTCTACACCTTGCCTAACTTTTTTGGTGAAGCACCGGCGGTGCAAGTGTCATCTTCCAAGGTCAGTGCCAAAGTGGACGATGCTACTTTGATGCGAGTGGCCGAGGCGATCAAAACAGCCGGTGTCCCTGCAGCGGTTTTAACTTTGGACGGCAACTCCATCAAAGCGCGCTTTGAAACCACCGAGCAGCAGCTTAAAGCCAAGGACGCCATTCAAAAAGCCCTGATTCCAGAGGGCGCGGAGAATGGCTATGTGGTGGCGCTGAATTTACTGTCGCGCTCACCTGCCTGGCTGACGTCTTTGCATGCAGCCCCTATGTATTTGGGCTTGGATCTGCGCGGAGGTGTGCACTTCATGTTGCAGGTCGACATGAAAGCTGCCTTGTCGCAAAAAATAGATTCATTGGCTGGTGACATTCGCACCAACTTGCGCGAAAAAGATGTTCGCCATGGCGGTATTGCTCGCAATGGCAACAACATTGAAGTGCGGGTTCGTGACCAAGCGCAATTGGCAGCGGCCAAACGGGTGTTGGCCGATCAATTGACAGACCTTCAAGCCGTCGATGCACCCGATGGCACTGAATTCAAAATTACTGCCAGCATCAAGCCAGAGGCTGCGCGCCGTGTCCAAGAGCAGGCCCTGAAACAAAACATCACCACATTGCACAACCGAATCAATGAGTTGGGTGTGGCGGAACCTGTGATTCAACAGCAAGGCTTGGACCGCATTGTGGTGCAGTTGCCAGGTGTGCAAGACACGGCCAAGGCCAAAGACATTTTGGGCCGCACAGCCACTTTGGAAGTGCGCTTGGTCGATGAAAGCAGTGAAGCGCGATCGGCCGAGCAAACCAATGGCATGGTGCCCTTTGGCTCGGAGCGATACTTAGAGCGCAATGGCCAGCCTGTGATTGTGAAGAAGCAAGTGATTTTGACGGGCGATAACTTGACGGATGCCCAGCCAGGATTTGACAGCCAAACGCAAGAGCCCGTGGTGAACTTGTCATTAGACGGCAAAGGCGCACGCATTTTCAAAGACGTCACGCGCGAAAACGTGGGCAAGCGCATGGCCATTTTGCTGTTTGAAAAAGGCAAGGGCGAAGTGGTCACAGCGCCTGTCATTCGAACTGAGATTGGTGGCGGCCGTGTTCAAATCTCTGGCCGCATGACCACCGCCGAGGCCAATGACACGGCTTTGTTGTTGCGTGCAGGCTCTTTGGCTGCGCCAATGGAAATCATCGAAGAGCGCACCATTGGCCCTAGTTTGGGTGCAGAAAACATTGCCAAGGGTTTTAACAGCGTCACTTGGGGTTTCTTGGTCATCGTTGCTTTCATGTGTATTTATTACATGGTGTTCGGCCTTTTCTCCAGCATTGCATTGGGTGTCAATTTGTTGCTGTTGGTGGCAGCACTCTCAATGTTGCAAGCCACACTCACCTTGCCAGGCATGGCTGCGATGGCCTTGGCCTTGGGCATGGCAATTGACTCAAACGTGCTGATTAACGAACGTGTGCGTGAAGAGTTGCGTTTAGGCGCCTCGCCGCAAGCCGCTATTCACGCGGGTTACGACCGTGCTTGGGCCACCATTCTGGACTCCAACATCACCACCCTTGTTGCGGGTGTGGCCTTGTTGGCCTTTGGCTCTGGCCCTGTGCGCGGCTTTGCCGTGGTGCATTGCTTGGGCATTTTGACCAGCATGTTCTCCGCCGTATTTTTCTCTCGCGGGTTGGTCAACCTTTGGTATGGCCGCCAAAAGAAACTCAAGTCAGTGTCCATTGGCACGGTGTGGCGGCCTGAGGGTGCTGCAGTGCCAGCCACGACTGAAGACAAAGCATAAAGCGGAGCAGCATCATGGAATTTTTCAAAATCCGCAAAGACATTCCTTTCATGAAGCACGCGTTGATCTTCAACGTGATTTCGCTTGTGACTTT
>JBEDKQ010000133.1:0-5419 GCA_041172085.1 Pseudomonadota bacterium
TCTCGCGTGCGCGCATGCGCACGTGTACACACACGGGCACGCGCACACGCGCGCCCACATGTTTTCACCATAACAAATTTTTAACGCCGTGGTCAAAAAATCGAACCTGTCGACAAAATCGACTTTAAAGCCCGCCGCCAAGCCAAGCGCTTCTACCAAAGCGCCAACGGCTTCAGGTCGCCGCGTGCAAGTTCGCCGTTCTGGCGTCCACGGCAAAGGGGTGTTTGCCCTGCAAGACATCGCTGAAGGCGAAACTTTGTTTGAGTACGTCGGTGAAATCATCAGCTGGGACGAAGCGCAAGACCGCCATCCCCACGACCCCGCCGACCCCAATCACACCTTCTACTTTCATGTGAACGAAGACAAAGTGATTGATGCGCTGCACGGTGGTAACTCTTCACGTTGGATCAATCACAGCTGCAATCCCAACTGTGAAGCCGATGAAGAAAACGACCGGATCTTCATCAAAGCCTTGCGCAACATCAAAGCGGGTGAAGAACTCAATTACGACTACGGCTTGATCATCGACGAGCCTTACACACCCAAACTCAAAGCAGAGTACCCCTGCTGGTGTGGCGCGCCCAACTGCCGCAAATCACTGCTGGCACCCAAACGCCGACCCGCCACGCCCAAGATTCCCAGTCAAATCAAAAAGATTGAGAAAAAAATCAAGAAGCTCAAAAAAGAGCTGAAAGAGGCCAAGAAAAAGGTTGGCTAAGGCGCTGGCTTTGATAGCCGCACCACTTCATGAGTTGAGCTTGAACACCAAGTCACCCGATTTCACAGAACCGCTCAAATGGCCCGCCAAAGCCATTTGGCAATCGTTGGTGGCTGATTGGCCAGGGTTCAGCATCGAAATCTTGCCTGAAATTGATTCAAGCAACACCGAACTCATGCGGCGTGCACGTCAAGGCTGCATCGACCCTATTTTGCTAATTGCAGAGCAACAAACGGCTGGCAAAGGGCGCTTAGGGCGTACTTGGTTAGGTCAACGTGGGCAGGCACTTACTTTTTCATTGGGCTTGCCCTACCAACCGCAAAGCTGGTCGGGGCTGTCCTTGGCTGTCGGACTCAGCTTGGCCGAATCTCTGGGACCCGACATTCAGCTCAAATGGCCCAATGACTTGTGGCGCCAGCAACGGAAGCTGGGCGGCATCCTGATTGAAGCCGCCACCCAAGCAGGTCAGAGCTACGCGGTCATTGGTGTTGGCCTCAACATTCAACTTCCGCCGAGCAACGACCTTAGAACCACCCCAGCCGCTGTCTCAGAGTTTTGGGCGGGTGCCAGTGCACCTTTGGTACTAGAGCGCGTGGCCAAGCCTTTGCTGAGCACTCTGAAAGAATTCGAAGACCATGGCTTTGGTCCACTGCAACAACGCTTTCATGCGCGCGATGCATTGCGGGGTTTAGAGGTCACGACCAGCGACGGTATTCGCGGGCTCTGCGAGGGCATTGATGCCCAAGGCGCCTTGCAACTCCTGACAGCCCACGGACGAAAAGCCATCAACAGCTCGGAAGTGAGTGTGCGCCCACAATGAAACACATGAAACTGCGATGGCTGATCTTGACCTTGATGGTTCTGAATGGCGTGTTTTATATTTGGCGTGAAGGCTTTTTTGAAACTTGGGGCTTTGCACCCGAAAATGTCCGTGAGCCTGAACGCACATTGCAACAAATCCTACCCAACAACGTAGACATCACAAGGAAACCATCATGAGCTTGAAACTTTATTTTGCACCCGGCGCCTGCTCATTTGTGCCGCACTGTTTGTTGCAATTGACTGGCGTTGCTTTCGAGCCGCAAATGGTGAAGTTGCACAAGGGCGAGCAAAACGGCGAGGAATACAAAGCCATCAATCCCCGCGGACAAGTGCCCGTCTTGGTTGACGAGGGTCAAGTGATTACCCAAATTTTGGCCATCATTTTGTACCTTGACCAGAAGTTTCCCGAAGCCAAATTTTTACCAACAGCGCCCTTGGCGCGCGCCAAGGCAATTGAAACATTGGCATGGATGAACAACACCGTTCACCCCACGTTCACACATGTTTTCATGCCTCAAAAATTTAGCGATGCCGCCGATTTGCAAGCCCATTTGAAAACTTTCAACACACAAACCTACAAGGGCTTGTTGGGCGAATTAGAAGCCATTGTCGTACGCAGTTTGCAGCCATCTGAGTGGTTGTCTGGCGAGCAGTTAGGGCCCGTAGACGCTTATGCCCTGACACTGACACGTTGGGGGTCCATTGCTGGCATCGACCCCACCACTTACGCCGCCTTGTGGTCACATGTTCAAAAGGTGGCAGCTCACCCGGCTGTGGCCGTTGTGATTGAACGTGAACGATTGCAGCTGAACTTGTACAAGTCCAGCTGATCTTAGACGCTGGTTTTGAATTTGTTGTTGACGCGGGCAAAGCGAATGGTGAAGCAAGCGCCGGGAGGTGTTTGACCTGGATGCGCCACATCCACCGACACTGTGGCACCATGACGCTGCGCGATTTCTCGCACAATGGGCAAGCCCAAACCTGAGCCATCAACGTTGCTGCCTAAAGCGCGATAAAAGGGCTCAAAAATACGTTCACGCTCTGCTGCTGCAATGCCGGGTCCATTGTCTTCCACTTGAACCGCCAAGGCTTGGCTGTAGGGGTCAACCAGCAAGCGCACTGTGATCACGCCCATGCGCTCTTCTGTGCTGGGTGTGTAGTGAATGGCGTTGTCGACCAAGTTGCGGATCATCTCCTTTAACAAAGTTGGGTTGCCTTGGATCTTGATGAATCGGCGTTTTTCAGCTGTGTCGACGCCGTCATAGCCCAAATCCAAACCCTTGTCCATGGCGTGTGGCAATGAGTCATTCAGGACTTCGCTGATCAAGGCCTCCATGTCGCACGACTGAAGGTCAATGGCGCCGCCGCCTTCTGCGCGGGCCAATGACAACAATTGGTTCACAGTGTGTGTAGCTTGCACACTGGCTCGGCCAATTTGCTTCAAAGATTGCTTCAATTCATCTTCACTGGCGTCTTTGCGCTGTGCCAAATCGGCCTGCATACGCAAGCCTGCCAAGGGTGTTTTCAATTGGTGTGCCGCATCTGCTAAAAATCTTTTTTGAGTGCCAATCGAGTCTTTCAATCGACGCAACAAATCATTAACCGACGACACCAATGGCGCAACTTCCATGGGCACGGCCTTTTCGTCTAAGGGACTCAGGTCATCCGATTTTCTGGCACGAATGCGCTCTTCCAATTCCGACAAGGGTTTGATACCGCGCACCAGTGCAAGCCAAACCAACAAAACCGCCA
Source organism: Pseudomonadota bacterium (assembly GCA_041172085.1). Lineage (GTDB taxonomy): Bacteria > Pseudomonadota > Gammaproteobacteria > Burkholderiales > Burkholderiaceae_C > Limnohabitans_A. Next base: position 3,293 of record JBEDKQ010000133.1, read on the forward strand.
AGGGCAAAATTGCAAATTGCGGCAACATCACGCCTTTGATAATTTCGGTTGCCAAGACGGATCTTTTTTCACGTGTTTCGGCCACCTGTACCAACACGGGGCTCATGCCCACCGGAGAATTTTCTGATGCCAATTGAACCCATGTGTAGGCCACGCGCACTTCCAAGCTGCGCATTTCATCGTCGCGAATTTTGACCTCGTAACTGGCGGACTTTTCTTCGTCTAGAGGCTGCGGCAAGTCACGATCGCCACCCAGCAGTTCACCCTTAGGGCCAATCACTTGGTAGTAAACCAAGTCGGCATCATCGGCGCGCAATAACTCGCTGGCCGGTTGTGGCAAATTGAATTGAACACGCTGCTGGTCTGGGCTTAACTTCACCAATTGCGCCAAGGCTTGCGCGTTGTAAATTAGCGCGCGGTCAAAGGGTTTGTTGGCAAGGCCTTGGGCAACCAACCATGTGAGCGCAAGGCTTACGGGCCACAGCAACAACAAAGGGGTCAGCATCCAGTCCAAAATTTCGCCAAACAACGAGCGCTGCTCGCGGCGAAAAAAAGACAGCTGCCAGTTTTTAGGATTCATGCAGCAAGGAACTCAACGGACTTGGCGCCGTCATTAACCCGGAATTTTTTCAAGGCAATATCCCAAACCACGCACTGTTGCAATTCGGATCGGACCTTTTTCAATCTTCTTGCGCAAGCGGTGGATGTACACCTCAATGGCGTTGTTACTGACCTCTTCACCCCACTCACACAAGCGCTCGACCAATTGGTCTTTGCTGACCAAGCGACCCGCGCGTTGCAATAAAACTTCCAACAAGCCCAATTCGCGAGCTGACAACTCCACCATCTTGCCGTCAATGGTGGCAACGCGCCCTGACTGATCGTAGATGAGCGGGCCGTGTTTGATTTGCGATGTGGCGCCGCCCATGCCGCGTCGCGTTAAAGCGCGCACACGTGCTTCAAGTTCTTGTAAGCTGAAAGGTTTGGCCATGTAGTCATCAGCACCATAGTCCAAGCCTTTCACACGTTCTTCAACGCTGTCTGCTGCCGTCAAAATCAGAACAGGCAATGTAGAGCCTCGGGCGCGCAATTTTTTCAGTACATCCAGGCCGTGCATTTTGGGCAAGCCCAAATCGAGAATGAGAAGATCAAATTCATTGTTGGTCATCAGCGCTGCATCGGCTTCTGTACCACTTGCAACGTGATCAACTGCCGCACCTGCACTGCGCAAAGTGCGCAGTAAGCCATCGGCCAGTACCTGATCATCTTCGGCTATCAAAATGCGCATTCTTGTCTCCCGTTTGGTGCCCTGTTTGGCTTGATTTTGTGCGCCTCGAAGAGGCTTGTCTAAATTTTAGGTCACTCTGCGTGTGCAGCGGTGAAACTTTCTTGTGCTCTTAAACCCTGTTTACATGCAGTAGGCCTCAAGACCCAAAGCCACTACGGTGGCAATTTCGACGCCCACCGACGATTTGAACTCGTCCTCTGCTTGAGCCACGGCGATTTGAAAGGCTGCCAACCAGGCCAATCCGTCTTCTGTAAACACCACTGATCGCGCGCGTGCGTCTCTGCTGTCTTGTTCGCGCTTGACCAAGCCCCATGCCTCGCATTGGTCAACCAAGTTGCCCATGGCTTGCTTGCTCATACCGGCCGCCAGCGCCAAGTCTGTGAGCCGTGATCCTTGCAAAGACAAATGTCGTGTGATGTGGATGTGTGCAGCGCTAATTTGGTCTCTGGCCGCCAGATTTGAAAGGGCAAGCGGCACTTGCTCGTTATGCGCCATGAGGCTCAAAACACGGGCATCAAATCGCCTCATGGAGTGGCCCAGCAGGCGGCCCAAATGGGTCTCCCGCCATCGGTCATCGCGCACCGAGAAAGAAGGTGCTTGACGCTGTGAGTTTGTGAAGAAACTGTCATTGACTGGCATTTGCAGATAGTAAAGCAAACTGACTAAAAAATCTATTTACTCGTTGAGACAATGCCGTTACAGTACTGTTCAAGCATCCAGTCTTTGATCAACTTTCTAGGTGCACCATTTTTAACCCGTTGATTCTCAAGGAGATTTTCATGAGCGACCAAAACAGCGACAAAACCAAAGCCCTGCAAGCAGCCCTGGCCCAAATTGAA
>JBEDKQ010000134.1:0-5409 GCA_041172085.1 Pseudomonadota bacterium
AGCTTGCAGTGGATTGACAGCCATTGCCACTTGGATGCGCCAGAATTTGCTCACGACCGTTTGGACGTGTTGCAACGTGCGCAATTGCAGGGTGTTAACGCCTGTGTGATGCCCGCTGTTCAAGCCAAAGACTTTGAGCCACTGATTCAATTTGCCCGTCTCACGGGCCAGCCTTACGCTTTGGGCATTCATCCTTTGTATGTGCCGCTAGCCCAAGAATCTGATTTGCAATTGTTAGAAAAGTGCCTTGAACGCGCGCTGACATTGAATTCAGAAGGCGCTTCAAACGACCCGCGTTTGGTAGCCGTGGGCGAAATAGGTTTGGACTTTTGGGTGCCAAAACTTTGCGAACCCGCCATGCGCGAGAAGCAAGAATTTTTCTACCATGCGCAGTTGAAATTGGCCAAGACTTTCAAATTGCCAGTGATCATGCATGTGCGCAAGTCGGCGGATGCATTGCTCAAAGGCTTAAGGCAGACCAAGGTTCAGGGCGGCATTGCGCATGCCTTTAATGGCAGCTTGCAACAAGCACAGATCTTCATTGACATGGGCTTTGCTTTGGGTTTTGGCGGCGCCATGACCTATGACCGAGCTTTGCAGTTGCGCCAACTTGCCACAAACTTGCCAATGACGGCCATCGTGTTAGAAACCGATGCGCCTGACATTCCGCCTCATTGGCTTTACAGAACCCAATCACAGCGACAATTGGAGGGGGTACCCCAAGGCCGAAATGAGCCGGGTGAGTTGCCGCGCATTGGCGCCGTCTTGGCGCATTTGCGTGGCGATTCACTTGAAAGTGTGGCCACTTGCACGGTGCACAACACGCTGCGCGTCTTACCGCGCCTTCAATTGATTCCTTCATTGCGTTCTACATTGCGTTCTTATGTCTGTTAAAAAATCCAAAGCCATCGAACTTCCGGAAGTGAATTTTTCTGAGCACGGCGACTCGCGCTATTTGCATCTAGGCACGCCTTGGATTCAAGGGGCCATGAACATCAAAGAGCCTTTTGAGTTAGAACTTGAATATGTTCAGCGCATGATGGCGGGCTTGTTGTTTTTAAAAAGTGCATCGGTATCGGGCAGGCATGCCATGCAATTGGGCTTGGGCGCTGCCAGCCTCACCAAGTTTTGTTACAAAAAACTCAAGTGGACATGCACGGCCATTGAACTCAATCCTGGCGTCCTGCACGCCTGTCGAGGCTGGTTCAAATTGCCTGAGGATGGCCCGCGCATGCGCGTCATCATTGCCGATGCAGCGCAAGAAATTCAGAGCGCTGAATGGCAAGGCACCGTGGACATCTTGCACGTGGATTTGTATGACCATGAGGCGGCTGCGCCGGTGCTTGACTCTGTTGAGTTTTATCAAAACTGCAGAGCGCTGCTGACCGACGAAGGCAGCATGACGGTGAATTTGTTTGGCCGAACCTCCAGTTATGAAAAAAGCTTGGCCAAGATGGCCGAAGCCTTTGGTGAAGATGCTTTATGGGCTTTCAAGCCCACGCGGGAAGGCAATACGGTGGTCTTGGCCCAGCGAACGCCCAGCAGACCCAAACGCGACGTACTGCTGACCCAGGCTGAAGCCATCGAAAACCGATTTGGCTTGCCCGCTACCAAGTGGTTGCGTGTGTTCAAGCCCTTGCTGAAATAAAAGCCGACAATTTCGTGCAAAACCTAGGGTTAACCCAAACCACTAGGTACATTCCTTGCCACCATGTAGGTGAAATCCACATCAAATTGCGTTGGGATTAGGCCCAGAATCCGGCCATCCCATAAATTTTGGAGGAGTGTCCCTGTGAAAATCAAAAGTCAAAAAGACTTTTTCTCTGGCCTGATGTTCACCGTAGTTGGTGCTGCATTTGCATACGGAGCAACGAGTTATACAGTTGGTACCGGTGCCCGCATGGGCCCTGGTTATTTCCCATTGCTGTTGGGCGTAATCTTGGCGCTTTTGGGTGCCGTGATTTTGTTCAAAGCCTTGGTGGTTGAAACCCCATCTGGCGATCCTATTGGCAAGTGGGCTTGGAAGCCACTGGTCTTCATCATTGCAGGCAACTTGTTGTTTGGCGTATTGTTGGGCGGTTTGCCTAGCATTGGTTTGCCAGCCATGGGGTTGATCATCGCTATCTTTGGCACCACCATTGTGGTCAGCATGGCCGGTGACGAATTTAACCTCAAAGAAGCCATCGTGTTGAGCGCCATCTTGTCGGTGATGAGCTACGCGGCTTTCATCATGCTGCTCAAATTGCAGTTCCCAGTTTGGCCAACCTTCATTAGCGGCTAAGGAGTAATCAATGGACTTGTTCAATAATTTGGCGATGGGTTTTGGGGTTGCTTTTACCTTCCAAAACTTAGCATACGCATTCATCGGCTGTTTGCTGGGCACCCTGATTGGTGTGCTTCCAGGCATTGGCCCTGTGGCAACCATTGCCATGCTCTTACCAGCCACCTATGCATTGCCCCCTATAGCGGCTTTGATCATGTTGGCCGGCATTTATTACGGCGCCCAATATGGTGGTTCTACCACGGCTATTTTGGTGAACTTGCCTGGCGAATCGTCTTCTGTTGTCACCGTGATTGACGGTTATCAGATGGCTCGTAAAGGCCGTGCAGGTCCCGCTTTGGCGGCGGCTGGTTTGGGTTCATTCTTCGCGGGTTGCGTTGGTACTTTGATCTTGGCTGCTTTTGCAGCGCCCTTGACTGAAGTGGCCTTCAAATTCGGCCCTGCCGAGTATTTCTCGCTCATGATTTTGGGCTTGATTGGTGCGGTGGTGTTGGCTTCTGGTTCCTTGCTAAAAGCTGTGGCCATGATTGTGTTGGGCTTGTTGCTCGGCTTGGTCGGTACTGACGTTAATTCTGGCGTTGCCCGATTCAGCTTTGACATTCCTGAACTGACGGACGGCATTGGTTTCATCACGATTGCCATGGGTGTGTTTGGTTATGGTGAGATCATTGCCAACTTGTCACAGCCTGAAGACAAACGCGAAGTGTTCACTGGCAAAGTAACTGGTTTGTTTCCTACCAAAGAAGACTTCCGAAACATGTTGCCTGCCGTGCTTCGCGGCACCACCATTGGTTCTTTGCTCGGCATCTTGCCTGGTGGCGGTGCTTTGCTTGCGGCTTTTGCGGCATACACCATCGAGAAGAAAACCAAATTGCGTCCTGGTGAAGTTCCCTTCGGCCAAGGCAATATTCGCGGCGTCGCAGCACCTGAGTCTGCTAACAATGCTGGCGCACAAACTTCCTTCATTCCATTGCTTACCTTGGGTATTCCACCCAATGCTGTGATGGCTTTGATGGTGGGTGCCATGACCATTCACAACATTCAGCCAGGTCCTCAGGTGATGACCAGTAATCCAGAATTGTTCTGGGGACTGATTGCCTCCATGTGGATTGGTAACGCCATGTTGATCATCTTGAACTTGCCACTCATTGGCATGTGGATCAAGTTGCTCACAGTGCCTTATCGCTGGTTGTTCCCTGCCATTGTGCTGTTCTGTGCCATTGGCGTTTACTCTACCAACAACAACACCTTTGACATTTGGTTGGTGGGTGCCTTTGGTGTCATTGGTTACCTGTTCATTAAGCTGGGCGTAGAACCTGCACCTTTGCTCTTGGGCTTTATTTTGGGTCCCATGATGGAAGAGAACTTGCGCCGTGCACTTCTGTTGTCTCGTGGCGATTGGTCTGTGTTTGTCACGCGTGGCTTGTCTGCCAGCTTGTTGGCAGCCGCAGCCGTGTTGCTTATCATTGTGCTTTTGCCTTCAGTGAAGTCGAAGCGCGAAGAAGCTTTCGTAGAAGATTGATTCGCTTCATTGCGCAATCCTCAACGGCACCTTCGGGTGCCGTTTTTTTTGGCAGGTCTGAGAAGTCACAACGCTACGTGAAGTAGGGTCACAATTTTCCTGCCACAATGAGTCAATCACACGTTTTTGGGAATTTCATCATGCAGTCCAAAATGAATATGAAACGTCGGCAATTGGCAGTAATGGGCTTGAGCACCGCTATGACCAGTTTGTTGTCGTTGACGAGTGCGGTCGTTGCAACCTCTGCTCATGCTCAGTCGGGCGCTTATCCAACCAAACCCATTCGTCTTGTTGTCCCATTTCCTGCCGGTGGCGCCACCGATATATTTGCGCGCACTCTGTCTCAGAAGTTGGGAGAAAAATTAGGCACCTCCTTGGTTGTGGAAAACAAACCCGGTGCCGGTGGCACATTGGGCTCTGACATCGTGGCCAAGGCTACCCCCGATGGCTATACGCTCTTGCTGGCCACCTCCAGCACCCACTCCATTGGCCCCAACCTCAATCCCAAAATGCCCTACGACGCGGTGCGCGATTTCACACCCATCGGCCAAGTGGGCAATGCGCCCAGCATCATGCTGGTACCCAACAGCTCACCTGCCAAAACCATTCAAGAATGGATTGAGTTGGCCAAGAAAAACCCGGGTCGCCTGAATTACGCCTCCAGCGGCAATGGCACCATTGTTCAATTGACGGCCGAGCTGTTTAAATCACAAGCAGGCTTGTTTGTGGTTCACATTCCCTACAAAGGCACCGCTTTGGCCATGCCCGACCTCATCAGCGGCAAAGTGGATGTGCTGTTCGACTCTTTGCCGACAGGCTTGCCGCACGTCAAGGATGGCCGTTTGCGCGCCTTAGGGGTCACGTCTGCCCAGAGAACCAACATGGCGCCTGGTTTGCCTGCCATCTCTGAAGTGTTGCCAGGATACGAGTCCACCACATGGTTTGGTTTGTTTGGCCCGCAAGGCATGCGTCCTGAATTGGTCACACGCGTCAACACAGCCGCCATTCAGGCTTTGAGCGATCCTGAAGTGAAAGACAAACTGCAGCGTTTGGGCATCGAGGCCATGGGTACTTCGCCCGCGCAATTCACAAGCATGTTGGCCACCGAATCGGCCAAGTGGAAAAAGATCATCACAGAACGCAAAATTACTTTGGACTAAATCATGAGTTTCGATTTCAGCACCCCTTATGCTTCAGCGCGCTTGCCTGTCTTTGCGCGCAATGTTGTGTCCACATCCCATCCCTTGGCGGCACAAGCCGGTTTGCGCATGATGCTCAAAGGTGGCAACGCGGTCGATGCCGCCATCGCTGCGGCTGCGGCCATCACCATCACCGAGCCTGTCAGCAATGGCTTGGGCTCCGATGCGTTTTGCATTTTGTGGGATGGCAATAAGCTGCATGGCCTGAATGCCTCAGGGCCGGCACCGCAAGCGTGGACCCCAGCGTACTTTCACAAAAAATACGGCACCGATGCTGTCAATCCACCCAAGCGCGGATGGGACTCTGTAACCGTGCCCGGCGCCGTGGGCGCATGGGCTGCTTTGAGCGAGCGTTTTGGCAAATTGCCTTTTGCTGATTTGATGGAGCCTGCCATTGAAATTGCCGA
>JBEDKQ010000135.1:0-9628 GCA_041172085.1 Pseudomonadota bacterium
GGCTTCGGGCGTACCCACGTTGCCAGCAATGATGAAAGACTTGGGCAGCTTTTCTTTCAGGGTGTGAATCATCTTTTGCACGCTGTCGGCATGGCCGTGGGCAATGTCGATGGTGATGTACTCGGGCGTGAGACCCTCGGCCACCAATTGGTTCACAGTGTCGTAGTCGGGTGCTTTCACGCCCAATGAAATGGACGCATAAAGGCCTCTGGCATGCATGTCACGGACAAATTTGACATTGTCCAAGTCAAACCGGTGCATGACATAGAAGTAACCGTTTTGTGCCATCCAAGCACAAATCTCTTCGTTTACCACTGTCTTCATGTTGGCCGGCACCACCGGCAGACGAAATTTGCGGCCACCCAGTTCTACGCCTGCGTCGCATTCTGAACGGCTTTCCACGCGGCATTTGCGGGGAAGCAACAAGATATTGTCGTAATCAAAAATTTCCATTTAACCAAGCTCCAAAAGGATCGTTGAAAGAACGGCGCAAGAATCTTGGGCCCGGTGGCTGATTCTACCCGTTTTGTTTTTCAATTTGCCAACAAGGCCTCAGGACTTTCTACAATTGGGGGATGTATGACCAAACGCCCCTGTTAAACAACCTGAACCCCGAGCAATTGAGGGCCGTGACGCTGCCTTCTGAGTCGGCCCTCATATTGGCGGGGGCGGGATCTGGCAAAACCAGGGTATTGACCACCCGAATTGCTTGGTTATTGCAGACCTCCCAGGTGGGTTCCGGCGGTATTTTGGCCGTGACCTTTACCAACAAGGCGGCCAAAGAGATGATGCTCAGGTTGCAGGCCATGTTACCGGTCAATGTGCGCGGCATGTGGATTGGGACCTTCCACGGTCTGTGCAATCGCTTTTTGCGGGCTCATTACAAAATGGCCAACCTGCCCCAAACCTTCCAAATTTTGGACACGCAGGACCAACTCTCGGCCATCAAGCGCTTGTGCAAGCAACATGGTGTGGACGACGAGCGTTTTCCGCCTAAGCAATTGCAATGGTTCATTGCAGGCTGCAAAGAAGATGGCCTGCGCCCCAAGGATGTCGATGTACGCGACGACGAAACCCGCCGCAAAGTGGAGGTGTACCAACTCTACGAAGACCAATGCCAACGCGAAGGCGTGGTGGACTTTGGCGAGTTGATGCTGCGATCTTTTGAACTGCTGCGCGACAACGAGGCCATTCGTTTGCATTACCGCGCGCGCTTTAAGCATGTGCTGATCGATGAGTTTCAAGACACCAACAAACTGCAATATGCCTGGATCAAAATGATTGCAGGCTTGCCCGCCGAGCACGGCAGTGCCGTGTTGGCGGTGGGCGACGATGACCAAAGTATTTATGCCTTCCGCGGCGCACGTGTGGGCAACATGGCCGACTTTGTGCGCGAGTTTGGTGTTCAGCACCAAATTAAGTTGGAACAAAATTACCGCAGCTACAGCAATATTCTGGATTCAGCAAATGCGCTGATTGGCAACAACAAAAATCGTTTGGGTAAAAACCTGCGTACCGATCAAGGCGCTGGCGAGCCCGTGCGGGTGTACGAGTCCACCAGTGACTTTGCCGAAGCGCAGTGGTTGGTGGATGAGATTCGGCAACTGGTAAAGGGGGATGGCTTCACGCGCAAAGAGGTAGCGGTTTTGTACCGCAGCAATGCGCAAAGCCGAGTCATGGAGACCGCACTCTTCAATGCCGGTGTGCCCTACAAAGTGTATGGCGGTCTGCGCTTCTTCGAGCGCGCCGAGATCAAGCACGCTTTGGCTTACTTGCGCATTTTGGAAAACCCCAACGACGACACCAGCTTCTTGCGCATTGTGAATTTCCCACCTCGCGGCATTGGTGCGCGCAGTGTGGAGCAATTGCAAGATGCGGCCAAAGGTTTGGGCTGTTCCCTGCACGATGCCGTCAGCACCACTGCAGGCAAAGCGGGCGCTAAGTTGGCAGGCTTTGTGGCCATGATCGATGTGATGCGCGAGCAAACACCTGGCATGACATTGCGCGAGATCATTGAATTGGTGCTCGAAAAAACGGGTTTGATTGAGCACTACAAAACAGAAAAAGAAGGTGCCGATCGCGTCGAAAACTTGGAAGAGTTGGTGAATGCTGCCGAAAGTTTTGTCACCCAAGAAGGTTTTGGCCGCGACGCTGAAGCCACTGCGCAAGAGATGGCGCCTATTGCCGAAGACGGTGAAGTGATGTCACCTTTGGCGGCCTTCTTGACGCACGCTGCGCTAGAGGCAGGTGACAACCAAGCGCAAGCGGGTGAAGACGCCATTCAGCTCATGACGGTGCACGCCAGCAAAGGTTTGGAATTTGATGCCGTGTTCATCAGTGGCTTGGAAGAGGGCTTGTTCCCTCACGAAAATTCCATGAACGATTACGACGGCTTGGAGGAAGAACGCCGCCTGATGTACGTGGCCATTACACGCGCACGAAAACGTCTGTACCTTAGCCACTCACAAACGCGCATGCTGCATGGTCAAACGCGCTACAACCTCAAGAGCCGTTTCTTGGATGAACTGCCAGAAGAGTGTTTGAAGTGGATCACCCCCAAGAACCCTGGCTTTGCTACGGGCTTGGGCGGCGGCTGGACTTCGCCTGCGCAGGCCTTCCAGGCCAAGCCGGCTTGGGGGCACAGCAGTTTGGGTTCGGCTGAGACTTACAAGAGCCCGCCTGTGCCTGTGCAAAAATCAGAACCTTCACATGGCATCAAAGCCGGTATGAAAGTGTTTCACACCAAGTTTGGTGAAGGCAAAGTATTGGCTGTGGAGGGCGCTGGCGCAGATGCACGCGCACAAGTCAATTTCCCACGTCATGGGGTGAAGTGGTTGGCCTTGTCTGTGGCCAAGTTGACCCCTGTTGAATGAGTCGAACATTTAGAAAGTAAGTTGAAGAAAGAAGCGCTATGAAAATTGAAAAAGACACCGTGGTCACCTTGAAATACAAAGTGTCCGATGCACAGGGCAAGTTGTTGGAAGCTGCAGAAGAGCCCATGGCCTATTTGCATGGGGGTTATGAAAACACGTTGCCCAAAATAGAAGAAGCATTAGATGGCCAAGAGAAGGGCTACCAAACCACCTTGGTACTGTCTGCTGCAGATTCGTTTGGCGAGCGCGACGAAAGTTTGTTGCAAACTATGCCCAAAAAAGACTTTCCACCCGGTGTCAAAGTGGGGGGGCAATTGCGCGGCCGCACCCCCGATGGCCGTGAGGCCATTTTCAATGTGGTCAAAATCAAGGGCGACACTGTCATGCTTGATGGCAACCATCCCTGGGCAGGTCAAACCTTGCGCTTTCAATTGAATGTGATTGACGTGCGCGCGGCCATCCAAGAAGAGATTGAACACCGCCATGTGCACGGTGCCCATGGTCACCACCACTGATCTTGTGGCCTTCATGAAAAAAGCCTGCAGAAGCAGGCTTTTTTTACGCTTGCGTTTCGCTGCCCGGTGAGGGCAAATCAAAACAGTCTTTGACGCTGAAATACACCGACGTGAAAAACATGGCGGCCATGAGCAATGCGCCTGGCATCAAGACGGCAGCTGTGAGTTCGCTGCCGCCCAACGCACTGCTGATCATGAGAATGACGGTAGCGCCCAACAAGAACACCACCATCCATGCCAACAGGTAAACCGCAAACGCACCCAGATTGCGCCAGCACGCCACCACGCTGAAGAACATGCTCTTGAGGGGTGGAATGCCATGCCAATGAACCAAGGCAGGGGCATGCCAGAACATCATGGACAAAGGAATGTACAAAAAGGTGGCCAACCACATGGCGGTTTGAAAATCATCGGCATTGACCACCTCGGGGGTGATGGGTGCGTTGGCCAAATAAACCTTGGCAAAACCACCACCGTCCACCATGGCGGATATCAGCATGACGCCTAAAAAACTACCGGCATACAACAAGCCCAGAACAAGCATGGCTTTGAGACGTTGTTGACCTGCGCGAAAGGCCACCATGAGCACGGTAGGCATGGGGAATTTGCCAGAGGCCGCTTGCTCGGTGGCCACCATGAAGCCCAACGTGGCCGCTGGCAACATGAGCAAGGCGACGGCAGCGCCAATGGCGGGAATCATGGAGAGCACAGACACCCAAGCCATGAACAAAAAGAACAAACCTGTGAAGGCCAAGGGCTGACGCCAAAAAGTTCGGATGCCTTGTTGAACCCAAACCAAGCCTTGTTTGGCTGGAACGATGTGAAGCTTCATGACGAGAGCTTAAGGGGTGAAGCCAGTCGTGCGCGCAATACCCGTTCAAAGTGGGTGGGATCGTGAGGCTTTAGCATGGCTGCGTCGCGGGGCAAGTAGAAATCCCACAATCTTGAAATCCAAAAACGCAAAGCACCTGCGCGCAACATGGCAGGCAACAATTGACGTTCGGCAACGCGCAGAGGGCGCACGGCTTGATAAGCATCCAGCATGGCTTGAGCGCGTTCGGCGTGATGCGCGCCAGTGGGCAAATCGATGCACCAATCGTTCAAGCAGACAGACAAATCGAACAACCAGGTGTCGACGCCGGCAAAGTAAAAGTCAAAAAAACCGGTAAGCTTGTCGCCGTCAAACATCACGTTGTCGCGGAACAAGTCGGCGTGCACGGGTCCCTTGGGCAGGGCTTGGTAAGCAGCGCCCAAAGCAACGTGATTTTGGTAAGCCAATTCGCTTTTGAGTAAGCTGGACTGTGCTTCGTCCAGGTGGGGCAGCACCACAGGCACCGTGTCATTCCACCAAGGAAGGCCCCTGAGGTTGGGCTGGCTGCGGTTGTAGTCCTCACCGGCCACATGCATGCGCGCCAGCATCTGGCCCACGGCGGCACAATGCACTGGCTGTGGGGCCAGCTGGCTTTTGCCTTCTAAACGATTGACCACAGCTGCCGGTTTGTCGCAGACGGTGTGCAAGATGTCACCGTCTCGGTTGGCTGCTGGATTGGGCACCGGTATGCCTTTTTCGGCCAGATGCTTCATGAGAAACAAATAGAACGGCAACTGCTCGTGGTTCAGGCGCTCAAACAATGTGAGGACATAGTCGCCGAGGTCGGTGGAGGCAAAATAATTGGTGTTCTCAATGCCACCCTCAATGCCCCTTAGTTCGGTCAGCGTGCCCAAACCCAGTTGGGACATTAGATCGGCGGCTTGTTCTTCGGTAACGGGCGTAAAAACAGCCATGGTTTAAGGGTGGGTCAAGGGGGTAGAAAAAGAGGTGGACAATGGGCTTAGGGGCACAAAGGAATGCATAGTGGGATTGTAGAGGGTGTTGACCTCAAATTTGCCCTTTGAAGGCTCGGAAAAAACTGCCTAGGACAGGCACAATGAGGGCATGAGCGACAAGAAAACCCTGCTGCTGGTCGATGGCTCCAGCTACCTTTACCGTGCCTTTCATGCCATGCCCGATTTACGGGCAGTGCCTGGCGATCCCGCCAGCCCCGCCACGGGCGCCATTCGCGGCATGATTAACATGATGGAGCGTTTGCGCAAAGACATTCCCGCTGAGTATGCAGTGTGTGTGTTTGACGCCAAAGGCCCAACCTTCCGCGACGAGATCTACCCCGAGTACAAACAAAACCGCAGCCCCATGCCGGACGATTTGCGCTCGCAAATTGAGCCCATCCACGAGTTGGTGCGTTTGATGGGGTGGAAGGTTTTGGATGTGCCGGGTGTCGAGGCTGACGACGTCATTGGCACATTGGCCGCTGTGGGTTCTTCGCACGGCATCGAAGTGATTGTGTCCAGCGGCGACAAAGACCCAGTTGGTCAACGAACACATCACCATCATCGACACCATGAACGGCAAGCGCCGCGATTTGGCCGGTGTGCAAGAGGAGTTTGGCGTGCCTGCCAGCCTCATGCTCGATTATCAAATTTTGGTGGGAGATACGGTTGACAACGTGCCTGGTGTGCAAAAGGTTGGCCCCAAAACCGCCGCCAAGTTGTTGTTGGAATATGGCTCCTTAGACAATTTGATGGCCCATGCCGGTGAGGTCAAAGGCGTGGTGGGCGAGAACCTGCGCAAAGCCGTTGATTGGCTGCCAACAGGTCGGCAGCTTCTCAAAATTCGCACCGATTGCGATTTGAATGGCTACGTACCCGAGTTGCCATCGCTTGAAACCATTCGCTTGGGTCAGCCCAACGAAAGCGATTTGCTGGCTTTTTACGAAAAGTATGGTTTCAAAGGCTTGGTCCGTAGCCGAGGTGCTGGTGCACCTGAAACTTCAGGTGCAAGCAAGACTGCTAAGCCAGCGTTCGTACCTCAGGAAGATTTGTTTGCAGAACCCGAACCTGTGGTCACGGTTACTGGCGATAAACACTACGAGACCATTTTGACGTGGGAACAGTTTGATGCGTGGCTGCCCAAGTTGGAAGCCGCTGAGTGCGTGGCCATTGACACCGAAACGACATCGCTCGATGCCATGCGCGCCGACTTGGTGGGCATCAGCTGGAGTGTGAAACCGGGTGAAGCTGCCTACTTGCCCTTGCGCCATGATGGCCCCGATGCCCCTGCGCAATTGCCAATGACCGACGTGCTGACCAAGCTCAAGCCTTGGTTAGAGAACCCACTCAAACTCAAAGTAGGTCAACACATCAAATACGACCGCCATGTGTTTGCCAATGTGGGCATTGAAGTGCGCGGCTATGCGCACGACACCATGCTGCAAAGTTATGTGCTTGAAGTGCACAAGCCCCACAGCTTAAGCAGCTTGGCATTGCGCCACGTTGGACGTACGGGCATCACCTACGAAGATTTGTGTGGCAAGGGCGCACATCAAATTTCGTTTGCACAAGTCGATGTAGCGAAAGCCTCCGAGTATTCATGTGAAGACGCTGATCAATGTTTGGATGTGCATGGCGTGCTATGGCCGCGCATTCAAGCCGATGCCAAATTGCGCGCTATCTACGACATAGAAATTGCCACCAGCGAAGCATTGTTCCGCATTGAACGCAATGGGGTGCTCATTGATGGCCCCACGCTGGCTTCGCAAAGCCAAGCTTTAGGTCAGCGCATCTTGCAATTGGAAACCGAAGCTTATGACATTGCAGGCCAGCCTTTCAACTTGAGCAGTCCCAAGCAATTGGGCGAAATCTTTTTTGACAAGTTGGGTTTGCCTGTCATTAAGAAAACAGCCACGGGTGCTCGCAGTACCGATGAAGAAGTGCTTGAGAAGTTGGCAGAAGACTATCCTTTGCCAGCGCGCATTTTGGAACACCGCAGTTTGTCCAAACTCAAAGGCACTTATACCGACAAGCTGGCGCAGATGGCCTTGCCCAGAACGGGCAGGGTGCACACGCATTACGCGCAAGCTGTGGCTGTGACAGGGCGCCTGTCTAGCAACGATCCCAACTTGCAAAACATTCCCATTCGCACGGCTGAGGGCCGCAAAGTTCGCGAAGCTTTTGTGGCACCTGCCGGCAGTTTGATTGCCAGTGCCGATTACTCGCAAATTGAATTGCGCATCATGGCGCACCTCAGTGGTGATGAAGCTTTGTTGCGTGCGTTCCATCAAGGTCTGGATGTGCACAAAGCCACGGCAGCAGAAGTGTTTGGCTTAACGCCAGACCAAGTGTCGAGTGAGCAACGCCGCTATGCCAAGACCATCAACTTCGGTTTGATCTACGGCATGAGTGCGTTTGGTTTGGCCAAAGCTTTGGGCATTGACAATGGCGCTGCCAAAAATTACATCGAGCGCTATTTCCAACGCTTTGCAGGCGTGAAACGCTACATGGATGAAACACGCGAACAAGCCAAATCACAAGGCTATGTAGAAACCGTGTTTGGCCGTCGTTTGTATTTGCCAGAAATCAACTCGCCCAATGGCCCCAGACGGGCTGGTGCTGAGCGTGCCGCCATCAATGCGCCCATGCAAGGTACAGCGGCCGATTTGATCAAGCTGTCGATGATTGCCGTCCAAGAAGGCATTGACCGTGAGCAGCGCAAAACCAAAGTGATCATGCAGGTGCACGATGAATTGGTTTTTGAGGTGCCAGAAGATGAAGTCGAATGGCTCAAAGTGGCGGTGCCCAAGTGGATGGCCGATGTGGCTGAACTCAAAGTGCCTTTGTTGGCCGAAGTGGGTGTCGGTTTGAATTGGGATCAGGCGCACTGATTCTGCAGCCAATTGGGTCCAAGCAAACATTGCGTTTGAATCGATGAAGAACAGCATCCAAAAATTTCAAAGTGCCTTAGGTGATGCCGAATGGCAAGTTTTGCAGTCTTGCTTGCAACAGGCCATGCAGCCCTTGCCCGAAGAGGCCATGCCTTGGTATTTAGGCGAAGCACATTCTCCAACTGGGTACCTCACGCCAGAGCATGCCAAGGTGCTATTGAGTTTGCGACAAGACTGGCACACAGTGCCGCATGGTCTGCGCTGGGACACGCCTGAAAAAACACACGCCTCTAGAAGTTTGGCGCTTGCAAATTTGGCCTCTGAGTTGCGTGACCTTGGCCATGTGACCGGTTGGCGCAATGAAAAGTTCAGCTACTGGCCAGATACCGTCATTTTGGCCAATGGCTATCCCATAGAGCCTACACTGTCGCTGGCTGCCGCATTTGAAATGGAACGCGCGGCTTATCGGTTCTTTGGCCTGCGTGCACATGCAGTGCATGTCAACGGCTTTACAGAAGATGGTTTTTTGTGGTGTGGACGGCGGTCGTTGACCAAGGCCACTGACCCCGGCATGTTGGACAACATTGCTGCGGGCGGCTTGCCTGCGGGAGAGTCTTTGCAAACCTGTGGCGTGCGCGAGATGGCAGAGGAAGCTGGCTTGTCTGAGGCCTTGGCCTTGACAGCTGTAGCCCAAGGCCAAGTGACCACATGCCGATCTGTTCCTCGTGGCTGGCACCACGAAACCCTGTGGGTTTACAACTTGTTGATGCCAGCCGATGTGAAACCGGTGAACCAAGACGGTGAGGTGGCCGAATTCAGTTTGCTATCTCCTGCGCAAGTGGTGCAGGCCATTGCATCAAAGCGCATGACGGTGGACGCTGCTTGCGTGCTGGCCCATGCGGTTTTACATGCCCATTGATCTTAGTTTTTTTGCCATGGCGGTGGTGCTATTGGGCTACTTTGTCTTGGGCACTGCAGGATTTGGTTCCGCCTTGATCATCGTGCCTTTGTTGTCTTGGGATTGGCCTTTGGCATTTGTGGTGCCCTTGGTGCTGCTGATCGATGTGCCCGCCTCTGTTTTGCACACAGGCTTGAATTTTCGGCAGGTGATGTGGCGCGAATTGCCATCACTGCTGCCTTCTGTTGTGCTTGGCGCATTGGTGGGCATTGGCTTGATGAAATGGACCGATGGCGACGGTTTGCTTTTGGCCTTGGGCTTCTATGTCATTTACATCGGATGGCAAGGGCTTAAGGGCGCAGTGACGGCCATTCGATTCAAGGCCAGGTCCTCACACCCTTATGGTTTTGCCATGGGCTTGGTTGAGACGATGTTTGGTACTGCCGGGCCGGTGGTCATGTCGTGGCTGTCGCAACGGGTTTCAGATCCTTTTGTGATCAGGGCAACCATGCCGATGACCATCATTGGCTTGTCGTCCATTGCGTTGGGCATGGTGAGTGTCTCCGGGGGCTTAAGCGATCTTGCGCTTTGGCAAAATTTTGCTGTTTTGTTACCATTTGCGCT
>JBEDKQ010000136.1:0-7204 GCA_041172085.1 Pseudomonadota bacterium
TCAGGGGTGAACAAGCGCTTGATGTCGCCCATTTCATCACCTGCTTGACGCGGATTGGTAAAGCCAATGGTGGCCTTGTTCATGGTCTCAGCGCCGGCATTGGTGGTCATGATGATGATCACGTTGCGGAAGTCCGCTTTGCGGCCGTTGTTGTCCGTTAATGTGCCATGGTCCATCACTTGCAATAACACATTGAAGATGTCTGGGTGGGCTTTTTCAATTTCATCAAGCAACAACACACAGTGTGGTTTCTTGGTGACGGCTTCTGTGAGCAGACCACCTTGGTCAAAGCCCACGTAGCCTGGAGGCGCACCAATGAGGCGACTTACCGCATGGCGCTCCATGTACTCCGACATGTCGAAACGAATGAGGTCAATGCCCATGATGTAGGCCAGTTGTTTGGCCGCTTCTGTTTTGCCAACGCCTGTAGGCCCGCTGAACAAGAAAGAACCAATAGGCTTGTCCGTTTTGCCCAAACCAGAGCGTGCCATTTTGACGGCCGATGACAAAACCTCGAGAGCCTTGTCTTGACCGAACACCACGCTCTTTAAATCGCGCTCGATGGTTTGCAGTTTGCTGCGGTCGTCATTGGACACATTGGCAGGCGGAATACGGGCAATCTTGGCCACAATATCCTCTATCTCGGCTTTGCCAATGGTCTTCTTGCGCTTAGAAGGCGGCAAGATGCGTTGTGCAGCACCGGCTTCGTCGATCACGTCAATGGCCTTGTCGGGCAACTGACGGTCGTTGATGAACTTGGCAGACAGCTCCGCTGCAGCTTGCAAGGCTGCGTTGGCGTACTTCACGCTATGGTGCTCTTCGAAGCGGGATTTGAGCCCCTTCAAAATGTCCACAGTCTCGGAAACCGTCGGTTCCACCACATCAACCTTTTGGAAGCGACGTGACAAGGCGGCGTCTTTTTCGAAGATGCCGCGGTATTCCGTGAAGGTGGTGGCGCCAATGCACTTCAATTGGCCACTGGACAAAGCAGGTTTGAGTAAATTAGAAGCATCCAAAGTGCCCCCTGACGCAGCGCCGGCACCAATCAATGTGTGAATTTCATCGATGAACAACACAGCATGTGGTTTGTCCTTCAAAGCTTTCAAAACACCTTTGAGGCGTTGCTCAAAATCACCACGGTATTTGGTACCCGCCAACAGAGCGCCCATGTCGAGGGAATAAACCACGGCTTCGGTCAAAATTTCTGGCACGCTGCCTTGTGTGATGCGCCAAGCCAAACCCTCTGCAATGGCGGTTTTACCCACGCCTGCTTCGCCAACCAACAAAGGGTTGTTTTTACGGCGACGGCACAAAATTTGAATGGTTCGCTCGACTTCGTATTCACGGCCAATGAGCGGATCAATCTTGCCTTCTTTGGCCATCTGGTTCAGGTTCTGGGTGAACTGTTCCAAAGGTGAGGCTTTTTCATTGCGCTCGCCACCACCAGAGCCCTCTTCGCTTTCAGGTGCTGGCGCAGCATCACTGCCCTTGCTTGCTTCGGGCGGATCACTCTTGCGAATGCCATGGGCAATGAAGTTCACAACGTCTAAGCGTGTGATGCCTTGCTGATGCAAGTAGTAAACGGCGTGTGAGTCTTTTTCGCCAAAGATAGCGACCAAGACATTTGCGCCTGTGACTTCTTTCTTGCCACTGCCAGTGGATTGCACATGCATGATGGCGCGTTGAATGACACGCTGAAAGCCCAGTGTGGGTTGTGTGTCGACTTCTTCAGTGCCCGCCACTTGAGGCGTGTTGTCCTTGATGAAGGACGACAGCGATTGGCGCAAATCGTCCACTTGCGCTGAACACGCGCGCAACACTTCTGCTGCACTTGGGTTGTCTAGCAATGCCAATAACAAATGCTCTACGGTAATGAACTCGTGACGCTGTTGGCGTGCCTCAACGAAGGCCATGTGCAAACTGACTTCCAATTCTTGGGCAATCATGTGATTTCCTTAAATGCCTTGCGGAGGTGAACAAATTTGTTGAAATTCAACGCCTTTATGCCACATTCTTGCATTAACTTTGAGCTGCTCATGCGACAGGCTCACTGACGCATTGAAGTGGATGACCTGCCTGATTGGCCGCATCCAAAACTTGGTCGACTTTGGTCGCTGCGACATCTCTTGTGAAAACGCCGCAAACGCCCTTGCCATCGAGGTGAATTTTCAACATGATTTGAGTCGCTGCTTCACGGTCCTTGTTAAAGAACTCTTGTAGCACCAACACCACAAATTCCATGGGCGTGTAGTCGTCGTTCAACATCACGACCTGGTACATCTGGGGCGGCCCCACTTTGGCGGGGCGTCTTTCTAAAACCACAGAATCGCCATTTCCTGGCGAGCGGGAGGGCTCGCCTACAGATCCTGGGCTTTTTGGTTGATTTGGTTTCTCAGTTGCCATGATTTCATTCTATCGATGCCAGAGCCTCTTCTGCGAACAGAATGCAGAAAGTCCTTATGCGGCACTGCAACATTCGGCATCGGTCGGGTAAACCTTGAATTGACAAGCGTCAATTCCATGCTTTAAATGATCTATACAGCTAAAAAGATGGAGACAGGCATGCCCAATGGAACAGTTAAATGGTTCAATGATGCTAAAGGTTTTGGGTTCATTCAACCCGATGGCGGTGGGCCAGATGCGTTTGCGCACTTTTCAGCCATTACCATGGAAGGCTTCAAAAGTCTCAAAGAAGGTGCTCGGGTGTCGTTTGATTTAGCCGACGGGCCCAAAGGCCCCATGGCCATCAACATTCAAACAGAAGCCGCAACTCAAACTGAAGAGAACTCAGAAAAAAGCCCTTGAGAACAAGTTCTCAAGGGCTTTTAGCCTTGTTAAATGGTCGGCGTGGCGGGATTCGAACTCGCGACCCCTTGCACCCCATGCAAGTGCGCTACCAGGCTGCGCTACACGCCGACAAGCTTTAAATTATAGCTTGAGAATGCGCTCATATTGAGAGCAAATCTCTTATATCCATTAATTCGCGTCGCAAGCTTGGTAGGCTGGTGGTGGCACTTAAGGTGCCTGCCCTTTGCGCAAACTCCAATGAAGGTTTTGGCACAGCATTTTCTTCGTCGGACGCATCCTGTTCTACTTCAAATTCGTCCGATAGGTCGACATCAAACTCTTCTGCCGTTAGTTGATCCTTGCGAAGCCCTTTTTGCAACTGCGCAAGTTCCTGCATTTTATTTCGCGCACCACTGATTGTGAAGCCTTGCTCATAAAGCAAATCACGAATACGGCGAATCATAAGCACTTCGTGATGCTGGTAATAACGGCGATTGCCTCGGCGCTTTACAGGTCGAAGTTGTGTGAATTCCTGCTCCCAATAACGAAGCACGTGCGGCTTGACGCCACAAAGCTCGCCTACTTCACCAATGGTGAAGTAGCGCTTGGCGGGAATAGATGGGAGGGAGTTCTCCATTGAAATCACAAACTTGCTAGGGGAACTTACTAGCTTACTCTAAGCAGTGGGGCTCCGTAAAGCCCTCTGTTGAATAAATTTCTAAAGCTGAGGGCTTTAGGGCAAACCTGTTCAAGGTTTGCTCGGCTCATCCCCTTGGATCACATCTTTGAGTTTGTGACTGGCATGAAAAGTTGCAACTCGGCGCGCTTCAATGGGAATCAATTCGCCGGTACGCGGATTGCGACCGGGACGAGGTGCTTTTTCACGGATTTGGAAATTGCCAAATCCAGAAATTTTGACATCCGTTCCTTGAACCAATTGTGTTGCAATTAAATCAAAGAACGAGTCCACCATGTCCTTTGACTCCCGCTTGTTTAAGCCAATCTGTTCAAACAACAAATCGGCCAAATGCGCTTTGGTCAGCGCTGGCGTTTCAAGGCTTTCAACAGAAAAATCCATAAGTGCTTTCTGCTTTGAATTAAGTACGCAAACGCGCTGACAACTTGGCAGCCAAGTGATCTAGCACAATTTTTACAGTGGCTTCAATTTGAACGTCGGTCAAGGTGGCTTCATCGCTGTTCAACGTAAGACGCACCGCCAAACTCTTTTCGACACCTTGTGTCGCCTGAGGGCGGAACACATCAAACAAGACTGCAGCTTTCAAAAGGCCTGCTGTGGGTGCTTCGTGAATGGCGCCGATCAGTTCGGCATGCGTCACTTTTTCAGCCACGATAACCGCAATGTCGCGCTCCACGGCTTGGAATCTTGCCACGCCTTGCGCTACGGGTATGTCGCGTTGCAAAACTGCGTCCAAATCCAATTCAAACATCACGGGGGCAAATTGCAAGCCCCAAGATTGCCGCCAGCGAGGATGTAACTCACCCACATGACCTATTACTTGGTCATTCAGCTTCACTTGGGCGCAACGACCTGGGTGCATGGCTGGGTGTTCAGCGGATTCAAAAACAGGCTTTGCAGGAGACAGCAAAGCTTCCACTTCGCCTTTCACATCAAAGAAGTCGACATTGCGAACTTTGCCGCCCCAAGTTGTGGTGGTCACGGGACCGTAAGCCACACCTGAAACGCGCATAGGTTGATTCAAACCTTCAACCGTGCTGTCGCTGTCCTTCACGGATGGATCGCGCAAAAACACGCGGCCCAGCTCGAACACGCGCACGCGATCGGCCTTGCGATCGGTATTGAATTTCACCACTTGCAACAAAGAGCCGAGCAAGCTGGTTCTCATCACACTCATCTGGCTGGCAATGGGGTTGAGCAATTTGATGGGATTGGCATTGCCGGCCAACTCATGCTCCCAACCTTCTTCTACAAAGCTGAAATTGATGGTTTCTTGGTAGCCCAAAGCCGCAATGCTGCGACGCACGGCAAACGGACCACGCACATTTTCTTTGCGAATCTTGGCTGTGATGGGTGCCAAAGGCGGCGTGGTGGGCAATTGGGTATAGCCCACCATGCGCGCCACTTCTTCGATGAGGTCTTCTTCAATTTCCAAATCGAAACGCCAGCTTGGCGGATTAACTGTCATCAAACCTTCCGCTTCTTGGACTTCAAAACCCAAACCGCGTAAAGCATCTGCACATTGCTTTTGCGAGAGAGTCATGCCAATTACTTTGTTGGCACGTGCAACGCGCATGGTCACAGGCTTGCGCACAGGCATGTTCAACTTTTGATCGTCCACAGGTCCCACTTGCGTAGCAGGTGTTCCGCAAATATCAATGACCAACTGGGTGATTCGCTCGATGTGCTCCACGGTACTTTCGGGGTCAACACCCCGTTCGAAGCGGTGGCCAGCATCGGTCGAAAAGTTGTAACGACGTGAGCGGCCGGCTATGGCTTTGGGCCACCAATAAGCGGCTTCAATGTAAATGTTTTGGGTGTCATCAGACACCGCAGTGGCATCACCACCCATGATGCCTGCTAAAGACTCAACTTGGGAGTCATCGGCAATCACACCCACTTTGTCATCAACCGTCACTGTGTTGCCATTGAGCAGCTTCAATGATTCTTCAGCGCGGCCCCAGCGAACTTGCAATCCACCATGAATTTTGTCGAGGTCAAAAATGTGTGAAGGTCGGCCAAACTCAAACATGACATAGTTTGAAATGTCGACCAGCGGACTTACGCTGCGTTGACCACAACGCGCCAAGCGGTCTACCATCCAAGCAGGAGTTGGGACCTTGGGGTTTACGCCCTTTACCACGCGACCACTGAAACGGCCGCACAAATCAGTGGCTTCTACTTTCACAGCCAACTTGTCTTGCACTTGTGCCGCCACGGTTTTAAACACGGGTGCTTTAAGCGGTGTACCTGTAAGCGCTGAAACTTCTCGCGCAATGCCATACACACTTAAGCAATGCGCTAAATTAGGCGTTAACTTCAAAGTGAACAAAGTATCGTCCAACTTCAAATAAGTGCGAATGCTTTGGCCTACGGGGGCATCTGCTGGTAACTCAAGCAAGCCACCGTGATCATCTGCAATTTTCAATTCTTTGGCAGAGCACAACATGCCTTGGCTTTCAACGCCACGCAACTTGCCAACCTTGATGAGGAAAGGCTTGCCATCTTCGCCAGGCGGCAATTCTGCACCCACCATGGCGCAGGGAATGCGAATGCCGACACGTGCGTTGGGCGCGCCACACACGATGTTGAGCAATGTCGGTTGACCCACATCCACTTGGCACACGCGCAAGCGGTCTGCATTGGGGTGCTGCTCAGCACTTTTGATTTCACCGATCACCACACTTGAAAATGGCGGCGCCACAGGTTGAAGTTCTTCAACCTCTAAGCCCGCCATGGTGAGCGTTTCGGCGAGTTGTTCAGTATTGAGGGGTGGGTTGCAAAACTCACGCAGCCAGGATTCAGGAAATTGCATGGTCTTTTAATTATTGAAATTGACTCAGGAAGCGAACGTCGCCGTCGAAGAACAAGCGCAAATCATTCACGCCATATCGGAGCATGGTGAGACGGTCGGGGCCCATGCCGAAGGCAAAGCCAATGAATTTTTCGGGGTCGAGGCCCATGTTGCGAACCACGTTAGGGTGCACTTGACCCGAGCCCGCCACTTCCAACCAACGCCCTGCCAGAGGACCGGTTTGAAATTGAATGTCAATTTCGGCGCTGGGTTCTGTGAAGGGGAAGAAGCTGGGACGGAAGCGCAAGACCAAGTCGTCGCTTTCAAAAAACGTACGGCAAAAATCGGTAAACACCACCTTCAAGTCTTTGAAGCTGACGTTCGCGCCAATCCACAGGCCTTCGCACTGATGGAACATGGGTGAATGCGTGGCATCGCTGTCAACACGATAGGTGCGGCCGGGTGCAATGACTCGAATTTCGGGCATGCCCTGCCCTGCGTCCAATTGCGCTTTGTAACGCTTGACGTGTTGAACCGCATGGCGAATTTGCATGGGGCTGGTGTGCGTGCGCAGCAAATGACCACCTTCAACATAGAAAGTGTCGTGCATGGAGCGCGCAGGGTGATCTTCGGGCGTGTTGAGTGCGGTGAAGTTGAACCAGTCGGTTTCAATTTCGGGGCCTTGTGCTACTTCAAAACCCATGGAGCCAAAAATTTGTTCAATGCGCTCTAAGGTGAGTGACACGGGATGCAAGCCGCCTTGCGTCAGAGGACGTCCTGGCAAGGTGACATCAAAAGCTTCCGCTTTGAGTTGAACAGCCAACTCGGCATCGGCCAAAGCTTGGCGGCGCGCTGTCAGCGCGGCTTCAATGCCCTGCTTGGCCACGTTGACTGCTGCGCCGAAGGTCTTCTTCTCTTCAACGCTC
>JBEDKQ010000137.1:0-5869 GCA_041172085.1 Pseudomonadota bacterium
TTTACGCCCCCTGACTGATGGCTCAAAGCCCAGCACTTGAAAGCAACTGACAAACACATTGAAGAGTCTGAGCTGCTGGCGCCCTTGAAGCGTTCGAAATTGTGGGCTGAGTGCCAAGCGATCTTTTTTGTGAGCTTCTTCAAGTTGCAAATCTGCTTCATTGATCGTTCGTATAAGAGGATGCATCACTTTGAATGCTTCAATATTTGGAAGTACTGGCATCTCTCTGGCCATGCGTTCTCGAAACTGGGGCAGCGTCTCCATGAAAGGTGGAGGTGGCTCGCGAACAGGATCGTTCAAATCTTCTGGTTCAAACTTGTCAGGGCGCAATGACTCACGCAGTTTGTAGTCATCCAGCACCCACTGATTAAAATCATTCTTCTTTTGAAACAAATCAGGTAGCTCGGGTCTGACATAGACCACCCGCTTTTTGTCTGAACCAAGATTAGCCCAATAGCCTCTTGGAGGCTTAGGCACCAATTGCTCTTTGCACATCTTGCCCAGCATCACATCTGAGATACCCAAGTCCTTGGCTACATGCGTCAAGGGCTTGGTCCAAACCAATTCGTACAGTGCTTCGCGGCTGATGTTCTTCGTCATGGTTCACTTTCTTAAACAAACACAAAATCCGTTTAAGAAATATTTTCCTCATAAAGATCAACGACTTATAGGAGTCGAACCAAGAGTGTGGAAGGGAAGAAACTGGGAAAATTGCTTGGTTTTTAAGCAAATTTAGGCGGTTTTTAGCTAGCGAAAATAGTTAGGATTTGTTCTGCGCTAACTAATCAGAAAATTTGCAGCTTCACTCGAGAAAACTGCTTTTAAATGCGTGCATTTGCAGCTAAAAGGCAAGAAAAAAGCTACTTGTATAAGTAGCTTTTTAAGTGGTGGGCCCACCAGGACTTGAACCTGGGACCAAAGGATTATGAGCAGCTTTAAGAATTAAAACTCAATACAAATCAATAGGTTACAAGTCATTTGCTGAGGTGTAGAAGCAAATGTGGAAGCGGACACTAGCTTTGCATTTGAACATTAACCGCATCACATGCTAAAACAAAAGCCACCGCCAAGGTGACTTCACCTTTAAGAATCTCCTACCGCATTTTGTGTCGTGACAGTGGCACACAAGCAAGCTACGATGCGCAAACTTGCGATGTTAAATTTTCGCCTATGCGGATGAAGCAGAATGCCAATCCGAAGACCAAAGAACATGGCCCCCATGGGAATTACAAAAATAAATCTTTCCAGATTTGATTTCACCTCCATTCGTTTGGCGGTGTTGTGTGCGCAAACAGAAAACCTCACAACCGCTGCGCGTGAATGCCACTTGGTCTTGCCCGCCGCGAGTCGAAGGATTCGCGAACTCGAGACTGCCATCGGCAGCCAACTGTTTGAAAGGCATTCCAGAGGGCTTAAAGTCACGCCTGCGGGCCGCGTGTTTACACGCAGAGGCCTAGCCCTCTTGCAAGAGTTGGAAGCCACATTCAAAGAACTCTATGACCTGAAGTTGGGTGTTTTGCGACACATCCAGTTGTTCGCTGGTTCTGCGGCCATTGGTCAATTTTTACCGCCACTGATTGCGAAGTATTCCCAGACTTTTCCAGAAGTTCAGGTTGATTTAGAAGAACAAGTATCTGGCCAAGTTGTGTTGGCACTGCGCGAGGGCCGAGCAGACATTGGCGTGTTTGTGGAAGGCGCCAACGCTGAAGGCTTAGAGACTCATATCTTCAAAGCAGACGAGTTGGTACTCATCTTCCCCAAAGGCCATCGGCTGGCAGGCAAACTGCCCATTTCGTTTGCGGACACACTGGAAGAACAATGGATCAGCTTGAATCCTGGCGCAGCCATGCTGCAACAGCAAATGAGTGCGGCTTCAGCCGCCGGCAAACAACTCAAATTGCGCATGCAAGTCAACAGTTTTGATGCGGTCACCCACATGGTAGCTTCTGGCTTGGGCGTTGCCTTAATGCCCAAAGCTTTGGCGTTGCCAGTCCTCAAAAGCGCAGAACTCGGTTGGCGGCCACTACAAGACCCTTGGGTCCATCGAAAATTAATGGTTGGCATTCGCAAAGACGCTGACTTGGAAGTTAGAGCCCTTCGCGATTTTCTTGTCTTGCCTTCGCAAAATGCGAAGACAGCCTCTTCAAAGAAGAAATAGACTTCCCGACCTGTCCGCAGCAAACTGCGGAACATGAACTCACAAGCAATCCCCTTACAAGCCTCAGCACTCGCTGGGCTTAAAGTTCTTGAGCTGGGACAACTGATTGCGGGCCCCTTTGCCGCCAAAACATTGGCTGACTTTGGCGCAGAGGTGATCAAAGTTGAAGCACCGGACAGTGGCGATCCACTGCGCAAATGGCGCATGTTGAAAGACGGCACTTCCGTTTGGTGGCAAGTTCAATCCCGCAATAAACGCTCATTGGCACTTGATTTGCGAACGGCTGAAGGTCAAGGCATTGTTCGCCAGTTGGCCCAAGAAGCCGATGTTTTGATTGAGAATTTCCGCCCTGGCGCGATGGAAGGCTGGGGCCTCGCACCGGATAACCTGATCGCCCAGAACCCCAAGTTAATCGTCTTGCGCATCAGTGGTTATGGCCAAACAGGCCCCTACCGCAACCGTCCAGGTTTCGGTGTGATCGGTGAAGCCATGGGGGGCTTGCGCCACTTAACCGCAGAGCCAGGCCGCGTACCGGTGCGCGTTGGTGTCAGCATTGGCGACACCCTCTCTGCTTTGCATGGCGTGATTGGCATTTTGCTTGCACTCCAACATCGGCATGTGAGTGGCAAAGGTCAGGTGATCGATGTCGCCCTGTATGAGTCTGTGTTTAACTGCATGGAAAGTTTGTTGCCAGAGTACAGCGCCTTTGGTGCCGTGCGCGGTCCAGCGGGCAGCGCTTTGCCGGGCATTGCCCCCACCAACGCCTACCGTTGCAAAGACGGTGCCTATGCCCTGATTGCCGGCAACGGCGACAGCATTTTCAAACGCTTGATGACCCTCATTGGCAGAACCGACTTGGCCAATGACCCGATGTTGGGCGACAACGCCGGACGCGTGGCCAGGGTTGAAGAAATTGACCAAGCGATTGAGGCTTGGACACGCCAGCAAAGTGTTGAGGATGTTCTTCAAGCCTTGGAAAGTGTGTCAGTCCCTGCAGGAAAAATTTACAGCATTACGGACATTGCAAGCGATCCGCACTACGCCGCGCGCGGCATGTTGCAAGAAATCACCTTGGCGGATGGCAGCGACTTGAAAGTACCGGGTGTTGTACCCAAGCTTTCTGCCACCCCCGGACAACATCGCCGCAATGCACCCAATTTAGGGCAAGACACCGACGACATTCTGAAAGAGATGGGATTGAATTCTGAACAAATTCAAAAACTCAAGGCAAGTGGCATTGTGGGAGGCACAGCATGAAGCAACGAATTTATTTCAACGAAGTGGTGACACGCGATGGGTTTCAGATGGAGCCCGAGTTTGTGCCCACCGATACCAAAATTGAACTGATCAATAAGTTAAGCCAATGTGGTTACGCCAAAGTTGAAGTGACCTCCTTCACATCGGCCAAAGCCATCCCCATGCTGCGCGATGCCGAAGAGGTGATGGGCAGAATTCAACGGGTTCCTTCAGTTGAATACACTGTGCTGGTGCCCAATGTACGCGGTGCGGAACGTGCCATGGAAGCCAAGCCCGATGAGTTCAATTTGGTGATGTCCACGTCCGAAACTCACAACCTTTCAAATTTGCGCATGCCGCGAGAAAACAGCTTTGCAGCGCTGAAAGAGGTCATTCGCCAATTTGGCCATCAAGTACCCATCAATGTTTCTTTGTCGGCTTGTTTTGGGTGCCCCATGGAAGGTGACGTCAGCCAGCAAGTGGTTCTGCAATGGTCGCAGCGGTTTGCAGACCTCGGTGTCCGCGGGCTCACCATTTGCGATACCACAGGCATGGCCCAACCTGTTCAAGTGGCCCAGATGTGCGAGGTCTTACAACACAGATTCCCAACGCTTCAACTGACACTGCATTTTCACAACACGCGTGGCATGGGTCTGGCCAACGTGCTTGCAGCCGTTCAAACCGGCATTGAAAGATTTGACGGCTCCTTGGGTGGATTGGGTGGTTGCCCTTACGCGCCTGGCGCCAGCGGCAACATTTGCAGCGAAGACGCGATCCACATGCTCGATGCCATGGGTTATCCAACCGGCATCGATTTACCGCAACTGCTGGGCATCGCCCGTCAATTGCCCGACATCGTTCAACACACAGTACCTGGCCAAGTGGCCAAGAGCGGACGCACCCTTGATTTGCATCCCGTACCCGCCTACGTCCACGATTTAAAAAAGGAGTTTGCATGATTGACCATCTTGACCACTTGGTTCTCACCACAGCCAGAGAATCTGCTTGCATTGATTTCTATACACGCGTCTTGGGCATGCAGCTCGAAACTTTCATTGGCGGCACACCACCCGTCGAACGTCGGGCGTTCAAGTTTGGCAATCAAAAGATTAACGTCCATGTTCAAGGTTCTGAATTTGAGCCCAAGGCGCATTTGCCGGTGCCAGGTGCACTGGACTTGTGCTTCATTGCCAAGGGCACTCTAACAGAAGTGATCGACCAACTGAATGCGCACAAATGGCCCATCGTGGAAGGCCCTGTGGTGCGTACAGGTGCCACAGGAAAAATCAATTCTGTCTATGTTCGTGATCCAGATTTCAACTTGATTGAACTGTCCGTCATGCTTTAAATGGTCAAAAAATAGGAGACATCCATGAAGAAAAATTTAATCTGGACAGCCGCTTTTGTGTGGCTCATGGCAGCCCCAGTCATGGCGCAAAACAAATACCCTGACCGTCCCATCACCATCGTTGTGCCCAGTGCGCCGGGTGGCTCAACTGACTTTACAGCGCGCCTCATTGCCGAGCCCTTGTCTCGCGCTTTGGGACAGCCCGTGGTCATTGAAAACAAAGCAGGCGCCGCCGGCAACATCGGCAACCAAGCCGTCGCTAGGGCCAAGCCTGATGGTTACACCTTGTTGTTGGCCTACAGTGGCTACCAAGTTGGCAACCCCCACTTGTTTAAAAAGTCTGGCTGGGATCCCATCAAAGACTTCACGCCCATCGCCATGCTGACGCGCGCACCTCAAGTGTTGGCCACCAAAACAGACATTCCCGCCAAGAATCTGAAAGAATTGATCGCCTATGCCAAGGCCCATCCTGACAAACTGAATTACGCCTCTTCAGGCAACGGTTCGATTCAGCACATTGCGGGTGAGCTGTTCAAACAAATGACAGGCACGTCCATTCAGCACATTCCATACAAAGGCGCTGGACCGGCTGTACAAGACTTGTTAGGCGGCCAAGTTGATTTGTTTTTTACAACACCTGCCTCTGTTGTAAGTCACATCAAAGCCGAAAAACTCAAAGGCATGGTCGTAACAAGTAACGCCAGATTGTCTTCTTTGCCTCAAATTCCCACCAGCAAAGAAGCAGACTTGAGCGAATTCACCATTGACTCATGGTTTGCGCTTTACGCGCCTGCTGGTACACCTCCAGAGATCGTCAACCAAATCAATTCTGAAATTGCAAAAATATTGGCCATGCCTGAGATCAAGAAAAAGGCTGAAGATGCTGGCACTTTGATTGACCACATGAATCCTTCACAGTTGGGCGAGTACACCCGCAAGGAATTGGACTACTGGGGACGCGTCATTCGCGCAGCCAAAATCACAGCTGAATAAATTATTGCGAATTCATTTAAAAAGCCACTGACTTCAAAAATCAGTGGCTTTCAATGTGGTGGGCCCACCAGGACTTGAACCTGGGACCAAAGGATTATGAGTCCTCTGCTCTAACCAACTGAGCTATAGGCCCT
>JBEDKQ010000138.1:0-5580 GCA_041172085.1 Pseudomonadota bacterium
GACACCGGTGTGTTGGTCCGCACCCGTGTTTCTGAAATTCGCGAACTGGGCCGCGCTACACAAGGCGTGACACTGATTGGTTTGGACGATGGCGCCAAATTGTCTGGCTTGCAACGCATTGTGGAAAACGATGCCAACGTGCAAGATGAAGCGGCTGATGGCGCTGCAGATGCTGAGGGCGGTGATGCCGCCGGTGGCACCGACGAGAGCGGTTCTGCTGAATGACACGGCCCTTTAACTTTTCTGCTGGCCCTGCCGCCATTCCCGATGCCGTCTTGACGCAAGCCGCCAGCGAGATGCTGGACTGGCACGGCAGCGGCATGGGCGTGATGGAAATGAGCCATCGCGGCAAAGAGTTCATGTCCATTTACGAAGAGGCCGAAGCCGATCTTCGGGAGCTGTTGGCCGTGCCCGCCCATTTCAAAATCTTGTTCATGCAAGGCGGCGGCATTGCCGAAAATGCCATCGTGCCCTTGAACTTGTCGCAAGAAGGCACGGTTGACTTTGTCGTGACCGGCAGCTGGAGTCAAAAGTCATTCAAAGAAGCGGCGCAGTTTTGCACGCCTCATTTGGCGGCCAGTGCACAAAACACCAAGTTCACCACCGTCCCCTCGCCTGCTGACTGGCAATTGAGTGCCAACGCAAGCTATGTGCATGTCTGCACCAACGAGACCATTGATGGCGTTGAATACCATGCTTTGCCCGATCTGAAGGCCTTGGGCAGTAACGCACCTTTGGTCATTGATTTCTCGTCACACGTTGCGTCGCGCAGCATTGACTGGTCCAAAGTGGGTTTGGCATTTGGTGGCGCACAAAAGAATTTGGGACCAGCTGGGCTCACACTCGTGGTGGTTCGTGAAGACCTCTTAGGCAAAGCCATGAAGCATTGCCCCAGTGCGTTCAATTACAAACTGGTGGCCGACAACGGTTCGATGTTCAACACACCGCCCACCTATTCAATCTACATTGCCGGTTTGGTTTTCAAGTGGTTAAAAGCGCAAACCGAAAACGGCATGACAGGTGTGGCCGCCATGGAACAGCGCAACATGGCCAAAGCCAAGTTGCTGTATGACTATCTCGATCAATCGCAGCTTTACGAAAACCGTGTCCATCCCGCATGCCGCTCGCGCATGAACATCCCCTTCTATTTGCGCGACGAGTCACGCAACGAAGCTTTTCTGGCTGGCGCCAAAGCACGCGGTTTGCTACAGCTTAAAGGTCACAAATCTGTCGGCGGTATGCGCGCCAGCATTTACAACGCCATGCCGCTTGAAGGCGTGCAGGCGCTGGTGTCTTACCTTCAAGATTTCGAAACAAAGCAGGCTTGAACGGGTACGTTCAACCGTTTGTCTTTCATCACTGAACCCACTATGACGCAACCACTTCAATCTGACGCCTTGGGCGAACTGCGCATCCAAATCGACTCGCTCGATCAGCAGCTCTTGAGCTTGCTGAACCAGCGCGCCAAGGTGGCCGAAAAAGTAGGCGAGATCAAACGTGCAGAAGGCTCGCCCTTCTTTCGCCCCGACCGCGTGGCGCAAGTCATTGCGAAAATTGAAAAAGCCAATCAAGGCCCTTTGCTGAATTCGCATGTAGCTTCCATTTGGCGCGAAATCATGTCGGCCTGTTTGGCCCTGGAAGCGCCGCAGCGTGTAGCCGTTTTGGGACCACAAGGCACTTTCTGCGAACAAGCGGCCATCGATTTTTTTGGCAGTGCGGCCAACCTCATTTACTGCAACAACTTTGACGAAGTGTTCCACGCCACCGCTGCGGGCACAGCCCAATTTGGCGTGGTGGGCATGGAGAATTCCACCGAAGGCGTGGTGGCCAGGTCGCTCGATTTGTTCTTGCGCTCACCTGTTCATGTGATTGGTGAAGTGAGTCTCTTGGTTCGCCACAACTTGCTTCGTCAAACGGACAACTTAAAAGACATCGAAGTTGTATTGGCACACCCTCAAGCTTTGGCCCAATGTCAAACTTGGCTTACTCAACATCTGCCGCATGCCGAGCGCCGCGCTGTCTCCAGCAACGCAGAAGGTGCGCGATTGGCCGCCACCAATCCTGCTTGGGCTGGTTTGGCCAGCGAACGTGCAGCCTCTCAATTTGGCTTGCACATTGTGGCCCACGCCATTCAAGACGAAGCCACCAATCGCACTCGTTTTGCTGTGATTTGTTTGCCGCAAACATTGGCCACACCCCCTGTTTCTGGCAAAGACTGCACCAGCTTGGTGGTGTCTGTGCCCAACAAGCCAGGCGCTGTGCATGACTTGCTCATGCCACTGAAGAACAATGGCGTGTCCATGACGCGCTTTGAATCTCGCCCTGCCAAATCGGGCCAGTGGGAATACTATTTCTACATCGACATTCAAGGTCACATTTCACAACCGCATGTGGCGGCTGCTTTGCAAGAGCTGCAAGGCCTGTGCGCCTTCTACAAGGTTTTGGGTTCTTACCCCATCCCGGAATGAAGTTCGAAAAAGTCGCTCTCATTGGCTGCGGTCTGATGGGCGGCTCGTTTGCCTTGGCCGCTCGAAGAGCTGGCTGGGCACCCCATATTGTGGGTTACAGCGCCTCCGAATCATCACGTCAAAAAGCACTCGGCATGGGCGTGATCGACCTTGCCGTAGACAGTATTGAACAAGCCGTTGCAGGTGCCGATTTGGTTTTATTGGCCGTTCCTGTGAAGGCCACAGAAGCTTGCTTTAAAGCCATTGCACCGGCCTTGAAAGCAGAAGCGCTTTTGATGGACGTTGGCTCAACCAAATCAGACATTGTGGCTGCGGCACTCAATACCTTGGGCGATAAACTTCCCTGCTTTGTCCCAGTCCACCCCATTGCAGGCAAAGAGGTGGCAGGCGTCGAACACTCAGATGCTGATTTGTACAAAGATCGAGCCCTCATTGTCACGCCCATGGCCACTTCAGGCAGCACACAAGTTCAACTTGCCAAGCAAATTTGGAAAAGTCTGGGCAGCTACATCAACGAACTGTCACCCGCCGCTCATGATGCCGCTTTTGCGGCGGTTAGCCATCTGCCGCATGTGTTGTCCTATGCCATCATTCGCGGCATTTTCCAGCAGCACAATGGCCCCGACTTGATTGCGCTGGGCGGCCCTGGCTTTAGAGATTTTTCGCGCATTGCTGCCAGCGATCCTGTGGTGTGGCGCGATATTCTGAGCACCAATCGCGATCAAGTCTTGCTTCAAATCGGCCACTTCAAAGACGCCTTGAACGACTTTGAAAAAGCCATTCAAGCCAACGAGCCCCAAGCGCTTGAAGACATGATTCGGCAAGCCAGTGATTTGCGTTTCAATTGGCGCATGGGTGCCAGCCAAAATTCAGACGAATAGTTCAGCCAACATGTTTGCAACCGCGTTTCTCGACCTTCCTTCCCTGCATCAAGCGGGTGGCACTGTCACGCTGCCTGGCTCCAAAAGTATTTCCAATCGCGTCTTGCTGTTGTCGGCGCTGTGCGCAGGCAGCACATGGGTGCACGACCTCTTAGATTCCGATGACACCCGGGTGATGTTGGCTGCCTTGCGCCAACTGGGCTGCGGTGTTGAGCCTAAGGCAGGCACCAACAGCGTTTGCATTACTGGCTTGGGACAAAGCACTGCCAACGGACAATCGGCAGGCTTGAAAAAGCCTTCGGAAGCCATAGAGTTTTTCATGGGCAACGCAGGTACGGCCATGCGCCCGCTGACAGCGGCATTGGCCGTGATGGGCGGCGACTTCACCCTCAAAGGTGTGCCGCGCATGCACGAACGTCCCATTGGTGATTTGGTGGATGCACTGCGCCTCTTGGGTTGCCACATTGATTATTTGGGCAACGAAGGCTACCCCCCTTTGCGTGTGCTCGCGCCTCAACTGCAACTCGACAAACCCATTCAAGTTCGCGGCGATGTGTCCAGCCAGTTTCTCACGGCACTTTTGATGTCGCTGCCTTTGGCCGCCCAAAAAGACATCGTGATTGAAGTGGTCGGTGAACTCATTTCCAAGCCCTACATTGAAATTACCTTGAACTTGTTGGCACGC
This sequence comes from Pseudomonadota bacterium, assembly GCA_041172085.1. Classification (GTDB taxonomy): domain Bacteria; phylum Pseudomonadota; class Gammaproteobacteria; order Burkholderiales; family Burkholderiaceae_C; genus Limnohabitans_A. Next base: position 4,035 of record JBEDKQ010000138.1, read on the forward strand.
TACGGCATCCATGTGAAGCGAGAGGGCTGGCAACGTTTCACCATTCCTGCTGGCAGCCACTACACATCGCCTGGCGAAATTCACGTCGAAGCCGATGCGTCATCGGCCAGCTATTTCATCGCCTTGGGTGCCTTGGCCGCCACCGACCAAGCGGTTCGTATTCAAGGCGTGGGCGCATCTTCCATACAAGGTGACATTCGCTTCATGGATGCTGCTGCCCAAATGGGCGCGCACATTGAGAGCGGCCCCAACTGGTTAGAAATCAAACGCGGCGCTTGGCCTCTCAAGGCCATCGACTTAGACTGCAATCACATCCCAGATGCCGCCATGACCTTGGCCGTCATGGCGCTGTATGCCGACGGCCCCACCACCCTGCGCAACATTGCCAGCTGGCGCGTGAAGGAAACCGATCGCATTGCGGCCATGGCCAAAGAATCGCGCAAGTTGGGTGCACACGTAGAAGAAGGCCCCGATTGGCTGCGCATTCACCCACTGCCAACAGGCCAGTGGCAAGCCGCCAGCATCCACACCTACGACGATCACCGTGTAGCCATGTGTTTCTCTTTGGCGGCCTTCAATGCCGATCAGCAAGCTGTGCGCATTGAAGATCCCAAGTGCGTGGCCAAAACATTCCCTGATTATTTTGAAGCGCTGTTCTCTCTGGCCCAAACGCCTGCAGACCGCATTCCTGTTATTTGCATTGACGGCCCTACCGCCTCAGGCAAAGGCACTTTGTCTAGCCTAGTGGCCGAACGTTTGGGATACCACTACTTGGACTCGGGTGCCCTCTACCGCGTCACGGCCTATGCCGCTTTGCAGGCAGGCCTCAGCTTAGATTCAAGCAACGAAACCGCCATTGCCACTCTGGCCGAAAAGCTGCCCGTGCGTTTTGAAGGTGACCGTGTCTTGCTCAATGGCCAAGACGTGACCGATGCCATCCGCAGTGAAGAAGGCGGCATGAACGCTTCTAAGGTCTCCACTTTGCCCGCCGTGAGGGTTGCTTTGGTCGCCCTTCAGCACAGCTTTCAGCGGCTGCCTGGCCTCTTAGCAGATGGCCGCGACATGGGCACGGTCATCTTTCCCGGCGCGCCTTTGAAGGTGTTTTTGACCGCCAGTGCCGCAAAAAGAGCCGATCGCCGCTATAAGCAATTGATTTCTAAAGGTTTTCAGGCTAAAATCGCCAGCGTGGCACCCTTAAAGCCAGCGCAAGACGCAATGCTGCTAGACAACTCAGATTTAGGCATCGAACAATCGGTGACCCAAGTCCTTGACTGGTGGCAAAGCAAACAAGACTTCCCCGCTTAAATTAATCTTTAATCAAAGAAGACTTGAAGAGGCCCACAAGGCACCCTCCGCGCTGCTTGCGCATTTGTCTTGTGGTTCATCAACTTAACCCGCGTGAAAACGCAAACAACCGCCGCATCTAGCCTTGTTAACGACGCAATCCTGCAGTCGTCAGACCTTTTTGCGGATTAGGAACTTGAATGTCAGAATCTTTTGCAGCCCTATTTGAAGAATCACTGAAGCGCACGGAAATGCGCCCAGG